>CAIKKO010000418.1 GCA_903828025.1 uncultured Sphingomonadales bacterium | reverse complement strand
TCACTTTCCGGAAAGTTGCCGCGTGAACTTCGATCTCGACGAGAACCAGGAACTGTTCAAGGCGGCGGTTGAGCGGTTCTGCGGCGCGACGGATATCGCGGCGCGCCTCGCCTCGCGCAGGCAGCCCGGCGGGCTCGACCGCGCGCGCTGGCAGGAACTGGCCGAGCTGGGCCTGATCGGGCTTGCCGCTGCTGAAGACGATGGCGGCATGGGCGGCTCGCCGCTCGATCTGGCGACCGTGGCGCAGGCGCTGGGGCATGGCCAGGCAGCCGAGCCCTGGCTCGAATGCGGGTTCCTCCCCGCGCGGTTGCTGGCGGGCACCGAGCATGTCGCGGCGGTTGTCTCGGGTGAGGCCGTGGCCGCGTTCGCCTTTGCCGAGCCGGGGCGCCGCTTCATGCTCGAAGCGCAAGGCGTGAAGGTGCGGGGCGGGCGGCTTTCGGGCACCAAGCAGTTCGTGCTGGGCGGCGCGGCGGCGGACCTGTTCGTGGTCAGCGCTGATCTGGACGGCGCGACTCGCCTGTTCGCAGTCTCCGCGAAGGCCGAAGGCATTGAAGTCCGGCCTTATCCGGTGGCCGATGGCGGCGTGGCGGCGCAAGTGACATTCCACGATGTTGCGGCGGGTGATCCGCTGCCCGCGGCGCTGGGCCCGGTGATCGAAGCGGCGCGGCTGATGGCGGCGGCCGAGATGGTCGGCCTCGCGCGGCGGCTGTTCGATGATACGCTGGACTACATCAAGTCCCGCGAACAGTTCGATCAGCCCATCGGGCGGTTTCAGGTGATCCAGCACCGCATGGTCGATGCTTATGCCAAAGTCGAAGGCATCCAGTCGGCGCTGTATCGTGCGCTGCTTCAGCCCGATGCGCCGATGGCCGCGATCAAGGCGCATGTCGCCGAACAGGCGATCTGGGTGGGGCATCAGGCGGTGCAACTGCACGGCGGCATGGGCATGAGCGACGATCTTGGCGTCGGCCACGGGCTCAAGCGGATTGTGCTGCTGTCAAAGCTGTTTGGCGACCCTGCGGCCGGTATTCTGGACTACGCGACCGCCGCGTGATGGCGCAAGGCGCGGCAAGGCATTTTGGAGCGTTTACATGACCCAGCGGATTGATTGCCACTTCGTGGCCGCCGGCAAATACCACGATATCGACTTCGCCCGGCTCGAAGTGCTCAAGCTGCTGGCCGAGCATCCGAAAATCCGCACCACCGTGGCGATGGACTTTTCGAACACCGAGCGGCTGGAGCAATGCCAGTTTCTGGTGACATACACCTGCACCGTGCTGCCGACGCCGGAAGAGACGGTGAAGATCAAGGAGTTCCTCGATCGCGGCGGGCGCTGGCTGGCGCTGCATGGCACCAATTCGATCCTGAAGTTTGTCGAAGGCGGGGTCGATTGCCCCGAAGAGCGCGATGACGTGATGGAAGTGCTCGGCTCCCAGTTCAAGGCGCATCCGCCGATCGGGCCGTTCCGTGTCGAAGTGACCGACAAGACTCACCCGCTGACGCAGGGCCTCGAAGATTTCGACGTGATCGACGAGCTGTATATCATGAAGCAGAAGGCGCCGATCAAGATCCTGATGCAGACGCGCTTCGATGGTGAGGCGACCGGCTTCGTCGAGGCGACCTATTCGAATGTGGTCGTGCCGGTGCTCTACTTGCGCGATCACGGCAAGGGCGGGGTGCTCTACAACACGCTCGGCCACTGCCGCAGCCACTTCGATGTCATTGAATTGCTGCCCTTTTGGGCACATCCCGAGCGTTGCAGCTGGAACTATCCGGTTTACTACGAAACGCTACGCCGCGGCATTCGCTGGGCCATGAGTGAGATCGCCTGAGGGGTATTGGTCGATGGATATGGATTTTTCGCCCGAGGATCTCGCCTTCCGCGAGGAAGTGCGCGCGTTCCTCGATGCCAAGCTCAATGCCCGCCTGCGCGAAGGCGCGGCCAACACGCCGAGCGTGTTCACCGAGCCTGACATCACGCGCGAGTGGCAGGCGATCCTGAACGAGCAGGGCTGGCTCGCCACGTCGTGGCCGGTCGAGGACGGCGGCCCGGGCTTCAGCCCCACGCAGAAGTACATCTTCGAGAAGGAATGCGCGATTGCCGGCGCGCCGTCGCTGCCGATCCTCGGGCTGCGGCTGGTCGGCCCGGTGATCTGCCGCTTCGGCACGCCCGAGCAGAAGGCCCGCTTCCTGCCGCGCATCCTTTCGGGCGAGGACTACTGGTGCCAGGGCTATTCCGAACCCGGCGCGGGGTCTGACCTTGCCGCGGTAAAGACCCGCGCGCACCGTGACGGTGACAAGTACGTCGTCAACGGCTCCAAGATCTGGACCACCCACGCGCACCACGCCAACTGGATCTTCGCGCTCGTGCGCACCGATGCCGAAGTGAAAAAGCAGCGCGGGATCAGCTTCCTGCTCGTGCCGATGGAGCAGCCCGGCGTCACCGTCGCCCCCATCGTGACGATGGCGAACGACCACGAAGTCAACGCCACGTTCTTCGACAACGCCGAAACGGGCGCGGAAAACCTGATCGGCGAGGAAGGGCAGGGCTGGACCATCGCCAAGTTCCTGCTCGAAAACGAGCGCGGCGGTTCGTGCGCCGCCCCGGCCTTGCTCGCCAAGCTCGACCGGATCGAGCGCTGGGCCAAGGAGGAAGCCTCGGGCAGCAACGGTGCGATGATCCACGATCCCAACATCGCGCAGCGCCTCGCGCGGCTGCGGCTGGAAACGCAGGCCTTCGAAGTGACCGAGCTGCGCATTCTGGCCGAAGTCGCCAAGGGCCGCGCGCCGGGGCCGCAAACCTCGCTGGTCAAGCTGACCAGCTCGAACTTGCGCCAGTCGATCGACGAGCTGGCGGTCGATCTGTTCGGCTATGACGGCCTGCAATTGCCCGTCACGCGCCCGCTTTATGGCAACGAGGCCCCCGAATACATCGGCAGCCGCGCCGCGCAGCTCGCCATGCCCGCCTACCTCAACGGCCGCGCCTACACGATCTTCGGCGGCTCTGACGAAGTGCAGAAAACGATCATCGCGAAGCAAGTGCTGGGGCTGTAAGCTCAGGCTGAGACCCTTGCGCTTGGCTGCTCCTCCCCCGTGCGGGGGAGGTTGGGTGGGGGTGAGCGGCGCTTGCCGGTGAGGGCGGAGACCCCTCCCCCAACCCCTCCCCACCGGGGAGGGGGCGGAGCTGCCTTCCGCGTGAGCGGACAGAACGCGGATTAGGCTTCCGCTACGGCACGCTTCAGGT
>CAIKKO010000417.1 GCA_903828025.1 uncultured Sphingomonadales bacterium | reverse complement strand
TCCCTTGGCCCCGAATGGCGCGATCACGCGCTCATAGGCGAATGGTCCGGATACCGCGAGTGCCACGTCGGCGGCGATTTCCTGCTGATCTATCTGCTGGATGCCGACGCAGGCCCCGCCGGAACCGTGGTATTCGTGCGCACGGGGACACATAGCGAGCTGTTTCGGTAAAGCGCGGCGGGTGCGGCTGCGCCGATAGGGGATGGGAAAGAAGGGAAGATGCGAGGGCCATCGCTCGCGCGCTCCCGGGTGTTTTTGGGGTAATTTGAAGGCGAGAGCGGCAAACTGCGCTCAATCGATGTGCCCTGCGGCCCGCAGCATTGCTGCCTCCTGCTCATTTTCGGGTCGATACGACAGGAACTCCCGCGATCCGAAAGTTAGGCTCAGCTGCAACATGAGATCGCGGTCAGTTTCGGAGTAAAGGACTGCAATCGACTTGGGCGAGAGAATATCGCGAGCGCCGCCGTTGCGGCGAATGCGTTTCATAAAGTCATCCTGCTTCGCGATGCTGGCAATGAGCACGCGAGAAACAGGTGTTTTGAGACAGCTTTCAAACAGGATGGCGAGGCGGGCAGTGCCCCCTTTCGGCTTCATGATCTGATCTCGCAGATCCGTGCTGATGACCGACCAGAAATTGGGCGTGTAGGGAAAATCCCGAACCATCCACCAGATGTTGCTCCGCCCTGCGGCCGACAGCGTTGTCTTCTTGTCGCGGTTCAATCCTGTTGTGAGATAATCTGGCCTCGCGCGGCACAGTCCGACGGCACAGACCGAGGTCAGCTCATTGACGCGCAGAAGAATGCAAAGCCGATCAATGGCTTCAGGCGGGATCATCCAACCAAACTTTCCGCCGATAGTCGATTTGACGTCTACTTCTTCCCCGCCGATCATGAGATCAAGCACAACGCCGTGCGGAACCTGCAACCAATCGCGCAGCAAAATCTCGAACTTGGTGCCGAGATAGGTTTTTTCGGTCTTCTCAAGCTCGCTGAGCAGAAACCGGCCGGTTCGGGCGGTGTCGATGACCTCGTCAATTGCAGACCGGAAAAATGATCTCAGGCGCTCTTCGAAAAGGGCTTGCCCGCCCACTGCCCGCAGCAGGTTCCTTTGCAGCGCATCGAGGTCGGCGAAGTCCGGATGCGTTGCAGGTAGAGGCAGAGAGCCCGGAGCGAAGAGCGTCATTATGCCACGGCTTTGACACTGAACATGCGTTGGGCCGACAGTGCGATCCGCAGATTGTTGGCAACCGCCTTTGCGACGGGCGGCGGAAAGGCGTTTCCGACTTGGCGATAGGCTGTGGTCTTGCGGCCATGGAATTGCCAGGTGTCAGGAAAGCCCTGCAGGCGGGCGACCATTCGAACGGTGAGGCGGGGCATGCCGACAAAATCCGCTTCGGGTGCGGTTTCGGCCAAGGACCGACCTTCAACGCCAAGCACGGCCCATGCCTTGCGCGCGCGTGTCGGGCCAAGGTCTGGGCCGCCGTGTTTCTTCGATCCACCGACAATTGTTGGCGCAATATCATTCGCGCCGCGTGCCCAGCGATCAGCACCGGCCCAGCCGTTCGCGCCCATGAGATCGCGCAGAACGTCACCGACCATGGGCGGATTGTGCGGCAGCACGTCGGGCCAGTCAAACAGGTCGGTCATACTTTCGCGGAGCGCAACGATCACAATGCGAGGCCGCAACTGCGGCACTCCGAAATCCGAAGCATTGAGCAAGCGCCAATCGAGCTTGTAGCCAAGCTTCTTGAACTCCGACTTCAGAAACAGGCGATAGTCTTCAAAAACGGGCGACAAGAAACCGCGCACGTTTTCGATCATGACCGCCTTGGGCTGGATTTCGTCGACCAGGCGGATGGCTGCCGGAAACAGATTGCGCTCGTCCCGATCGCCCAATTGCTTGCCGGCCACCGAGAAGGGCGGACAGGGCAAGCCGCCGGCGAGGAGGTCCATCCCCTTGTAAGGTCTACCGTCAAACGCATTCATATCAGCCGTATGAACGGCCCAGTGCGGGCGGTTGAGCTGCAACGTCCTGGCGTAGTCCGCTTCGAGTTCAACCAGCGCCGAATGACGGAATCCTGCCATCTCAAGACCGAGAGCCTGTCCGCCAGCGCCTGCGCAAAACTTGATGGACTGCATCGCAAAACCGCTCCTTTCGCAAAACGTATGTTCACATCCTGTTCCTGTCAACGCGGGTCAAGTTGAGTTTCCCCAACTTCGGAAGAACTTGCGCGGACTTTGGTGCAGCATTGTGGCCCGCTCCAAACACAGAAAAAGGGCCGGAAGGTTTCCCCTCCGGCCCCCAATCTTGTCGGCTAGGTAAGCTTCGGACTTAGAAGTCCATGCCGCCCATGCCGCCCATGCCGCCGCCGGGCATGCCGCCCATGGCGGGCTTGTCGTCGGGCTTTTCGCTGATCGCGGCTTCGGTCGTGATCAGGAGGCCGGCGACCGAGGCTGCGTCCTGAAGCGCGGTGCGCACGACCTTGGTGGGGTCGATCACGCCTGCGGCCTTCAGGTTTTCGTAGGTATCAGTCGCAGCGTTGAAGCCCTGGGTCTGATCGCCTTCGCGCAGCAGGTTGCCCGAGACGACCGCGCCGTCGTGGCCGGCGTTCTCGGCGATCTGGCGGATCGGTGCAAGGATGGCCTTGCGGACGATGTCGATGCCCTTGGTCTGGTCGTCGTTGGCACCCTTGAGGCCTTCGAGCGCCTTGGTGGCATAGAGCAGCGCCGTGCCGCCGCCGGGGACGATGCCTTCTTCGACCGCCGCGCGGGTGGCGTGGAGGGCGTCGTCAACGCGGTCCTTGCGCTCCTTGACTTCGACTTCCGAAGCGCCGCCGACCTTGATCACGGCAACACCGCCAGCCAGCTTGGCCAGACGTTCCTGCAGCTTTTCGCGGTCGTACTCGCTGGTGGTGACTTCGATCTGGGCGCGAATCTGTTCGACGCGGGCCTTGATGTCTTCCGCCGAACCAGCACCATCGACGATGGTGGTGTTGTCCTTGTCGATCGTGAC
>CAIKKO010000416.1 GCA_903828025.1 uncultured Sphingomonadales bacterium | reverse complement strand
CGCACGCCATGGCGATCGACGGGATCGAATATCACGGCGGCATCAGCTTCCTCAAAGCGGGCCTCGCCGCCGCGAGTGCGATCACCACAGTAAGCCCGACGTATGCCCGCGAAATCCGCGAGCCGGGCTTCGGCATGGGCCTCGAAGGGCTGATCCGGGCGCGCGAGGCGCAAGTCAGCGGCATCGTCAACGGTATCGACACGGCGGTGTGGAACCCCGCAGCCGACCCCGCGCTGGCCGCGCCCTATACCGTCAGGACGCTGGCAAAGCGCGCCGCCAACACCCGCGCGCTGGAAGCCGAGTTCGGGCTTGAGGCGGGGGACGGCCCCGTGTTCGTCGTGATCAGCCGCCTCACCTGGCAAAAGGGCATGGACGTGCTGCTCGAAGCTGCCGACCACCTCGTCGGCATCGGCGGACGGCTGGCGCTGCTCGGTTCGGGCGACCCGGCGCTCGAAAGCGGGTTCCACGCTGCCGCCGCGCGCCATCCCGGGCGGATCGCGGTGCGCATCGGCTATGACGAGGCGCTCTCGCACCGCATGCTGGCAGGCGGCGATGCGATCCTTGTGCCAAGCCGGTTCGAACCGTGCGGCCTCACCCAGCTCTACGGCCTCGCTTATGGCTGCGTGCCGGTGGTCAGCCGCACCGGCGGCCTCGCCGATACGGTGATCGACGCCAACCTCGCCGCGCGCCTCGCGGGGGCGGCGACCGGCGTGCAGTTCGACGGCGTGCGGTATCAGACGCTGGCCGACGCGCTCACTCGCACCGTGCAGCTGTTCCACCAGCGTGATGCGTGGCGCGGCCTGCAGCGCGCAGGCATGAAGGCCAATTTTGCCTGGCAGCGCAGCGGCAAGGCCTATGCCGAACTTTACGCGAGCCTTATGGAAACGCCATGACCCTCACGATTCCCAGCACGCCGTTCACCGACCAGAAGCCGGGCACTTCGGGCCTGCGCAAAAAGGTGCGCGTCTTCGCGCAGCCGAACTACGCGGAAAACTTCATCCAGTCGGTGTTCGATGCGGTTTCGCCCGAACCTGGCGCCACGCTCGTGATCGGCGGCGACGGGCGCTATCACAATCGCACCGTGATTCAGGCGGCAATCCGCATCGCCGCCGCCAATGGCTATGGCCGCGTGCTGGTGGGCCAGGGCGGCATACTTTCCACCCCCGCCGCGAGCCACGTGATCCGCAAATACGGCGCGAGCGGCGGGTTGATCCTTTCGGCCAGCCACAACCCCGGCGGGCCGGACGAAGACTTCGGCATCAAGTACAACATCGCCAACGGCGGCCCCGCCCCCGAAGCGGTGACCGAGGCGATCTTCGCGCGCACCACGGTGATCGACCGCTGGCTGACGGTGGACGCAGCCGATGTCGATCTGGACACGCTTGGCACGCAAAATGTGGCGGGAATGGCGGTTGAAGTGATCGATTCGGTCGCCGATTGGGCCGATCTCATGGAAACGCTGTTCGATTTCCCCGCGATCCGGGCGGCGGTGGCGAACGGCCTGACCATGGCGTTCGACGCTATGCACGCCGTAACCGGGCCTTATGCCACCGAAGTGCTCGAGCGCCGCCTCGGCTTCCGCCCCGGCACAGTGCACAACGGTGTGCCGCTGGAGGACTTCGGCGGGCATCATCCCGATCCCAATCGCGTCCATGCGCGGGTGCTGTTCGATCTGATGTTCTCCCCCGATGCCCCCGCGTTCGGCGCGGCCTCGGACGGCGACGGGGACCGCAACCTGATCGTCGGCAAGGGCATTTTCATCACCCCGTCCGACAGTCTCGCGATGCTCGCGGCCAACGCGCACCTCGCGCCGGGTTATGCGGGCGGGCTGAAAGGCATCGCCCGCTCGATGCCGACAAGCGCGGCAGCAGACCGCGTGGCTGAAGCGCTGGGCATTCCCGCGTTCGAGACGCCGACCGGCTGGAAGTTCTTCGGCACGCTGCTCGATGCCGGCATGGCGACGATCTGCGGCGAGGAAAGCGCGGGCACCGGATCTGACCATGTGCGCGAGAAGGACGGGGTCTGGGCGGTGCTGCTCTGGCTCAATATTCTCGCCGTTCGCAGGATCAGCGTTCAGGCGCTCGCCCGCGAGCACTGGGCCAAATATGGCCGCAACTACTACGCGCGGCACGATTACGAAGCGCTGCCCAAGGAGCAGGCAGAAGCGCTGATGGCGGCGCTGGAGGCCGCTTTCCCCGCGCTCCCCGGCAAGGCCTACGGGCCGCTGGTGGTGGAGCGGGCAGACAGTTTTTCCTATGTCGATCCGGTCGACGGTTCGGCCAGCGCCAATCAGGGCTTGCGCGTGCTGTTTGAAGGCGGCTCGCGCGTGGTGCTGCGGCTTTCGGGCACAGGCACCGAAGGCGCGACTTTGCGGCTCTATCTGGAGCGCTACGAACCGGCGGGCGGCACGCT
>CAIKKO010000415.1 GCA_903828025.1 uncultured Sphingomonadales bacterium | reverse complement strand
GTCACGATCTGCTCGATCCCGGTGGCCATCATGCCGATGATATCGCGGGTCTGGATCACCGCATCGCCCACCGCCTCGATCGGGCCGACTTTCACGCGCTGGGCAGTCGCGGGGCCGATGCCCAGATAGCCAATGCGCTGGGTGTTGCCGAAGCGGTCGGTCACTTGCTTGTTGGCCGCAACCGCCGCCAGCGTCAGCCGCTGGCCTTTGCGTTCAACCACCAGATCGAGCGGTTCGCCCGGATGCTGCGCCACGGCCATGCGAATGTCGATGAAGCTGGTGATGGCCGAGCCGCGCAGCGACACCACTTTGTCCCCCAGCTGCACCCCGGCCTTCTCGGCGGCGGAGCCTTGCTGGATCAGCCCGACGACCGGGGGCACGAAGATCTTGCCATAGGCCAAAGTGAAGCCCGCCAGAATCGCCACCGCGAGCAGCAGATTGGTCACCGGCCCCGCCAGCACGATCAGCGCGCGCTGCCACACCGGTTTGGCCTGGAACGTGCGCTCGCGCTCTTCAGGCGGGAGCGAGAGCCATTCGGCGCTCGGTGTGCTGGCCGGATTCATGTCGCCCGCGAACTGGACATAGCCGCCCAGCGGCAGCATCGAGAACCGCCAGCGGGTGCCGCGCTTGTCAGTAAACCCGGCGATTTCCTTGCCGAAACCGATCGAAAAGCTGTCCGCCTTCACGCCAAACAGGCGGCCGACCAGATAATGGCCCAGCTCATGAATGAACACGAGCGGCCCGAGCACCAGCACGAACGCCAGCACAGTAACCAGCAGACCGGGGCTCTGGATAACGGGGCTCAAAGGACAGACTCCATGGTTTCACGCGTCCGGATGCGGGCCTCCCGGTCCACCGCGATCACCTCGTCGAGCGAGGCAGGCGGCATTGGCAACCCGCGCGCCAGCACGGTTTCTGCGCATTGCACGATCCGGGTGAACCCGATCTGACCGGCGAGGAACGCGGCGACGGCAATTTCGTTGGCGGCGTTGAGCACGGCCGGTGCAGCCCCGCCCGCGATCACTGCGTCACGGGCAACGCGCGTGGCGGGAAAGCGTTCCTCGTCGGGCTTGAAAAAGCTCAGTGTGCCGATGGCCGCCAGATCGAGCGGCGCGCAAGGCGTGTCCATCCGCGCGGGCCACGCCAGCGCCGAAGCGATGGGCACGCGCATGTCCGAAGGGCCAAGCTGCGCGAGGGTCGAGCCATCGCGGTACTCGACCATCGAATGCACGATCGACTGCGGGTGCAGCACGATGCGCAGCTTCTCCACACCGACCGGGAACAGATGATAGGCCTCGATGAATTCGAGCCCCTTGTTCATCATCGTCGCCGAATCGACGCTGATCTTGGCGCCCATCGACCATGTGGGATGCTTGACCGCCTCAGCCGGCGTGGCGCGCTGCAGCCGCTCCATTTCCCATTCGCGGAACGGGCCGCCGCTTGCTGTCAGAGTGATCGCGTGGACATGCCGGGGATCATTGCCGGCAAGGCACTGGAAGATCGCATTGTGCTCGCTGTCGACCGGCAGCAGTGTGGCGCCGGCGCGCGCCACGGCGGCGGTCATGACTTCGCCTGCCGAAACCAGTGCTTCCTTGTTGGCGAGCGCGACGATCTTGCCGCATTCGATCGCCGCCATTGTCGGCGCAAGCCCGGCGCAGCCCACAATCGCGGCCATGGTGATATCCGCGCCGCGCGCAGCCGCTTCGGCAACCGCTGCCGCGCCGCCCGCTGCTGCGATGCCGCTGCCGGAGAGCGCGGCGCGCAGTTCGGGCAGGCTCGCTTCATCGGCAACCACCGCGATTTCGGCCCCGAACTCCCGTGCTAGCACAGCCAGTTCTGCCGCGCTGCTGTTG
>CAIKKO010000414.1 GCA_903828025.1 uncultured Sphingomonadales bacterium | reverse complement strand
TGCGCCGTCCGCCCTATGGCTACGAATGGCGCCGCTATGACGACCGCTATGTGCTGGTTGCGATCACCACGGGTCTGATCATGTCGGTCATTCTGGATGCGGCCCGCTAAAACCTGATACGAACCCGCCGGGCGGTGCCATGCACCCCCGGCGGCCCTTCTTGCCTCAAACGCCGATCCGATAGTCCAGCCGCACCTTGGTGCCGTTCCCGGCGCTGCTTTCGATCACCAGCTTGCCGCCGAGCTGCCGCGCAAAGCCCAGCATCAGGAGGCGGCCCATCGATCCGTCGTTGCCGGTCGCGTCGAAGCCGACTCCGTCATCCTCGACCGTGAACTCGGCGTCGCCACCTGGGCTCACGTTGAAACCCAGCACAACCGATCCATCCCGACCATCGGGAAAGGCGTAGGCATAAGCATTTGTCACCGCTTCCACCGCAAACAGTACCAGCGGCATGGCGCTGTCGAGTGGCACCGCGAAGGAGCTGGACCGGCAGGAAAACGCGACCTCGGGCCGCTCCATGTTCCACAACCGAAACTGCGAGCAGAGTTCGGGGATCAACCGCCCGATATCGAGCGTGGCCTGGCTGCCGTCGTCGGCCTGTTCATAGAGAATCCGGTGGATCAGCGCGAGCCCGCCGATCCGCGCGCGTGTCTGGCCCAGCGCCTCACGCGCGGCGGGGTTTTCGATGCGGTTGGCCTGCATGTTGAGCAGGCTGGTCACGATCTGGAGGTTGTTTTTCACGCGGTGATGCACTTCGAGCGCGAGCGCCTTGCGCACCGCTTCGCGCTCGGCAATTGCCTCCGCCAGATCATCGAGATCGCGGCTAAGCCCCGCCACATCAGGCGGAGCTTCGGTGAAGGCAAACCCGGCCGACATATAGTTGCCGCCAGCGATCCCCGCGACCTGTTCGCGCAGCTTCGAGACCCAGTCGGTAACAGAATCAGGGTTGTTAACAGTAACAGGACTTTTCACAGAATCAGGCGACCTCTTCGAACAGGGCATCGCCTGGCGCGCCGTCGATCAGCACAGCAAGCGCCTTGCGTCCACGCGCAAGTCGGCTCTTGATCGTGCCGATCGCACAGCCGATGATATCGGCAGCCTCCTCATACGATACACCGTTGGCGCCCACGAGCAACAAGACCTCGCGCTGTTCGGCCGACAGCTTCTGCAGCGCCCGCGCGACATCGGCAACATGGATCGCGCTTTGCTGCGAGGGGGCCTCCACCAGCACGCGCTCGGCCACTTCGGGGTCCCAGCTGGTCATGCGCTTGTTCTTGCGGATCGTCGTGTAGAACTGGTTGCGCAGGATCATGAACATCCACGCGCGGAAATTGGTGCCGGGGGTGAAGCTGGCCCGCGCCGCCCAGCCGCGCACCATCGCATCCTGCGCCAGATCATCGGCCATGTCGCGCCAGCCGCACAGGCCGCGCGCGAACGAGCGGAGCGAGGGGATCAAAGCGACGAGCTGGTCGCGAAAGAGCTGGTCTGCGGCCAGCGTGGCGGGTGAGGGATCGGTCACTCCGGTGTGCCGGGTTTGACCGCGGCAAGCTTGGCGTCGATCTCCTCAAGCAGCCGCAGGAAATCATCGGGCACGGCCTCGCTCGCCACGGCCTGGTGCAATTGTTGCAACGCGGCGGAAACCGGGTCGAACGCGGTCACGGCAGTTGGCATTGGGCTTCCTTTTGCGGCTTGGTCTTTCGCCACTTTGTCCTGCTTCATGGTTGTGTTGCGAAGGGGAAACCCGGGAGGTCCAAAAAAGTTTCATCGGCCCCGGAACTTTTTTGCGCGCTCTGCGGTTACCCGCTTACTGCAAGGAGTGCACATGTCGCTGAAAGCCGAAATCGGACCCGAACTTCCTTACCTGCGCCGCTATGCGCGCGCGCTCACCGGATCGCAAACGCTGGGCGACGCGGCGGTGCGCGAAATGCTGGAGGCCCTGCTGCTCGCGCCCGGGGAATTTGATGAAAACGCGCCGCCCCGGCAGGAATTGTACCGCGTATTCCACCAGCTTTGGCTGGGCCTCGCCGAGATCGAAGCAGGCCCCGGGCCGGAGGGCGGGCCAGAGGGCGGACTGGTGGCTGGCCTTGATATGTACACCCGTGAGGCCCTGCTGCTCACCGCAGTCGAAGGGTTCACAACCGCGCAGGCCGCGCTCATCCTCGGCAGCTCGCCCGACAGTATCGACGCGGATATTGCGCAGGCCCGCCGCGACATCGCCGACGCGCTCCAGTCCAACGTGCTGATCATCGAGGACGAATCGATCATCGCGCTACACATTGCCTCAATTGTCGAGGACCTTGGCCACACTGTCGCCGCTATCGCCCGAACCCGCAGCGAGGCGACCGCGCTTGCCGCGCAGACCCGCCCCGAACTGGTTCTGGCGGATATCAGCCTCGCCGATGGATCGAGTGGGATCGCGGCGGTGAAGGACATCCTGACCGAGATGGATGTGCCGGTGATCTTCATCACCGCGTTCCCCGAACGCCTGCTGACCGGCGAGCGGCCCGAGCCGACCTATCTGATCGCCAAGCCCTTCAATCCCGAAACCGTGGCCGCCACGATCGGGCAGGCGCTGCTGTTCCACCGCGAACTCG
>CAIKKO010000413.1 GCA_903828025.1 uncultured Sphingomonadales bacterium | reverse complement strand
TGCACCGGTCCGGGCACGGGCTGGAGCGCTGGCGAACCCTATTGCTATTCGCCGGGGGCCAACTGGAACGACAAGGTGCGCAACACGCACCACAGCGAAGAACTGCGCATCAGCTCGCCCGAAAGCGGCCGCGTGCGCGTGATCGGCGGCGCGTTCTACGAGAAGTTCAAGATCAACGACATCATGCGCTTCAACTACCGCACGATCCCGACTTGCACGAACGCGCTGATCGGCGCGGGCGTGGCCTGCTCGGGCGTGGTGCAGACGTATCCGGGTTCGACCGCCAACGAGCCGGGCAACGAGCCTTCGGACACCACGTTCGGTGAAGATACCCAGCGCGGCTACCGCCAATATGCCTTCTTCGGCTCGGTCGATTTCGACGTCCTGCCGAACCTGACGATCACGGCGGGCACGCGGTATTACAACTACAAGGAATTCGAGGTCGGGTCGCAGTACCAGACCCGCACTGGCCCCTCGTTCGACAGCTGCGTCAATGTTCTGGTCTGCAACCTTGCGGTGAAGGACCCCAGCTATGACCCCGCCGCGCATGGCGGGCTGACTGCGGTGCAGTTCGATGCCTCCAAGGGCAACGTGAACATCGACGCCAACAACGACAACGTCACCTACCACGGCTTCCGCAGCAAAGCGGAAATCGCGTGGAAGCCGGCCGAGCACACGCTGGTTTACGGTCTGTTCAGCCAGGGCTTCCGTCCGGGCGGGTTCAACCGCGCGACCAAGCTGATCCTGCCCGATGTCAACGGCACAAACCAGTTCAACCGCCCGAACGGCTATGCGCCGGACTCGCTCACCAACTGGGAAGCCGGCGTCAAGACCGACTTGTTCGACCACAAGGTGACGTTCAACCTCTCAGCCTACTACATGATCTGGGAAAACATCCAGATCGGGTTCTTCAACCCGGCGGGCGGCTTCGGCAACACCACCTTCTTCACCAATGGCGCGAATTTCCACGTCAAGGGTGCGGAAGTCCAGATCTCGGCGCGTCCGGCGGAGGGCCTCACCTTCCAGCTCGGCGCGACCTACAACGACAGCAAGCAGGTGACCTCGCCGTGCTTCATCTCGAACGTGTCGAAGGATACGCCGGGCAACACGACCGGGAAGGATTCGACCAGCCTCGGCCAGTGCATCACCAGCTACTACAAGGGTGGCACTGCGCGCACCGTGCAGGATCCGTTCGGCGCCACCGGCTCTTCGCTGCCCTTCGCGCCGAACTTCCAGGCCAACTTGCGCGGTCGCTATGAAATCCCGACTTCGGGCAGCGTGAAGTGGTTCGTGGCGGGTGCGGTGTCCTACAACGGCCCGCAGTACAACGAACCCGCGACGTACCCGAGCGGCGAAACGCTCAATGACAGCGTCACGCAAGGCCCCAACGGCTCGCTGATCCCGGGCACGACCATCCTGCGCTACCGCCAGGCCGCTTATGCGCTGGTCGATGCCTCGATCGGGTTCAAGCACGACAACTGGGATCTCTCGATCTTCGGCGAGAACCTCACCAACACGCATGCCAGCACGTTCACCACCTCGGGCCAGTTCATCAAGGCGCGCGTGCCGGTGCGTCCGCTGGTCTATGGCATCAAGATCGGGACGAGCTTCTGATTGCTGGCCTGATGGGCCTACAGATCGGATGATACCGGGTTGGGCGGCGCATGATGCGCCGCCCTTCCTATTTCAGCCTCGCCCTCAGCGCATGTCCGCAGTACGAAATGGTGCGTTGATGACCACACAGCCTGCACCCTTGCCGCTATCGGACCCGGCGGCATCTTCGCCGAGCGAGGCCGACTTGCACGCGCTGCGCGATATGCAGCGGGCAGGCGACCATCTGCGTGCGCTGGCCGGAGCACATGGCCTGATCGCGCGGTTTCCGCAGGACCGCGAGGCCGCCCTGATCGCGGCCAGCGCCCTGCGCCATCTGAACCGCATCGACGAAGCGCTGGCCAGCCTTGATCGTCTGGAGGCGCGGCACCCGCGCTTCAGCCTGCTGCATCAGGAGCGCGGGCTGTGCCATGTCGTCCGGCGCGATGCCCCTGCCGCGATGGCCGCGTTCGCGCTCGCGCTGCAGATCAACGCCGCGTTGCCCAAGAGCTGGCAGATGCTCGAAGGCCTGCAGCGCCTGACCGGCCAGCGCGACGCCGCCGCCGCAACCGCCGCGCAAGGCGCGTGGCTTGATGGGCTGCCGGAGGAGATCGTCACCGCCATCAGCCTGTTCAGCGATGGCGATCTCACGCGCGCGGAGCCGCTGATCCGCGCATTCCTGCTGACCAAAGGCGATCACCCCGAAGCCATGCGCCTGCTCGCCCGGATCGGCATGACGCATGAAGTCTATGACGACGCTGAAATCCTGCTCGCCGGGGTGCTCACCCTGATGCCGGAGCACCGTGCCGCCGCGCTCGACTATGCGCAGACTTTGGCTGCGCGCCACAAATACGCCGAGGCCGAGGCGGCCCTCGCCCCGCTGCTCGCCGAAGCCCCGCAGAACGCGATGTACCGCACGCTTGCCGCCACGGTTGCGGTCGGGCTTGGGCGGCAGGAGGAGGCCATCGGGCTCTATCGCGTCCTGCTTGCAGACTTGCCCGAAGCGCCGCCGCCCGGCACCGATCCCGCTGCGCTCGCCATGACCCGTGCCGATCTCAACTTGTGGTCGGGGCACGCGCTCAAGACCATCGGCGATACGGCTGGCGCGATTGCCGCCTACCACGCGGCCATCGCGGTGCGCCCGGCGTTTGGCGATGCCTGGTGGAGCCTCGCCAATCTCAAGACCTACCGCTTCGTGGAAAGTGAGATCGCGGCGATGCAAGCCGCCGAAGCGGATAGCGCCACCGCGCCGGTCGACCGGGTGCATCTGGCCTTCGCGCTCGGCAAGGCGCTGGAGGACAGCGGCCGCCCCGCCGAAGCCTGGCAGCACTACGCGACCGGCAACGCGCTGCAACGCGCCGAGAGCCGCGCCCGCGCAGAGATATTCGAGACCAACACGGCCCAGCAGAAGCGCGTCTGCACCCCGGCGTTCTTTGCCGAGCGGGCCGGGTGGGGCGACCCGGCCCGCGCCCCGATCTTCGTGCTGGGCCTGCCGCGCGCGGGCTCGACCCTGATCGAACAGATCCTCGCCTCCCACCCCGAAGTCGAGGGCACGCAGGAACTGCCCGATATCCAGAGCATCGTGCAAGGGCTGCAAGGCCGCGATCCCGATCTGGACAACCCGCTCTACCCGGCGGCCTTGCGCGATCTCGGCGCGGACGAAGTGCGGGCGCTGGGCGCGCGCTATCTGGCGGGCACGCAGGTCCACCGGGTGCTGGGCCGGCCCTTGTTCATCGACAAGATGCCCAACAATTTTCGCCATGTCGGGCTGATCAAGCTGATCCTGCCGAAGGCCTTGGTGATTGATGCGCGGCGCGAGCCGATGGCCTGCTGCTTTTCCAATCTCAAGCAGCTCTTCGCGCAAGGGCAGGAGTTCACCTATTCGATCCCCGATATCGCGCGGTATTACCGCACCTATCTCGATCTGATGCGCCACTGGGATGATGTGCTCCCCGGCTTCGTGCTTCGGGTGATCCACGAGGATGTGATCGAGGATCTGGAGGGGCAGGTGCGGCGCATGCTCGATCACTGCGGGTTGCCGTTCGATCCGGCCTGCCTCGCGTTCCACCAGACGGTGCGCGCGGTGCGCACGCCCAGTTCGGAGCAGGTCCGCCGCCCGATCAATCGCGACGGGATGGACCAGTGGCGCGCGTTCGAGCCGTTTCTGGGGGAGCTCAAGCAGGCGCTGGGCCCGGCGTTGGAGGACTGGCGGCGCTGATCGGAGGCCTCAGTCAGGCCCCGCACCGAGCGCATCGACCACCCCGCCGACAAGGTTGCTGCCCAGCAGGCGGGCGGCGAGATCATCGCTCGGAATCAGCCGCCGCAGCGCCTCTGCTTGCGCGGTTGCCAGCGCCCGGCGGCGGCGCAGGGCCTCCTCCACAGACACTGCCTCGAAACGGAAAGCCGTGCCTGCTTCAAGCTGCGCGAGCCTGTCGATATCGGCGCTGATGACGCGCGCGATCTTGGGGTAGCCGCCGGTGGTCTGATGATCGGCCAGCAGCATGGTCATGCGGCCATCGCCAGTGAGTTGGAGGCAGCCGGGAAGCGCGGGTTCGCTCGGCATGTCGAGCCGCAGCGGCACAAGCGGCGGGCCATCGAGCGCACGGCCCATGCGGTCGAACGTCGCGCTGGCGATGAACGGTTCGGCGCAGAGGCGGTCCAGCGCTTCGGCGGCGAAATAGCGCTCTTGCGGGCCGATCACGATGCCGATGGGGCCAGAGCCTGAGACGGGGGCGCTGAGCGCGGCGGGGCTTGCTGGGCGCGCGGCCTCGAATTCCAGCCCATCGCCCGCACGCACCATGCCGCCGCCAAGGCCCGAGAGCGCATGGGTGGCGCGGCTCCCGAGCCATGGCGGGGCGGTGGTCGATCCGCTGAACGCGAGATAGGCCCGGTTGCCGCCACTCTGGCGCACCCGCAGCCGCTGGCCGGGGGAAAGGTTGGCGCGGCACCAGCTGCCGAGAAGGCGGCCGTCGATTTCAGCGGTGAAGGCCGCGCCGCACAGCGCAAAGCCGATCTCGCCTTCAAGGCCGGTGAGCGTGAGGCCGCCGAGCGAGAGTTCGAGGGCAGTGCCATCGCCCGGCTCTGCCGCAGCGAGCGCGGCGGTGAAAGCGAACCGGTCGATCGGCCCCGAACGCGGCACACCAAAGCGCATCGCGCCGCGCCGCCCGGCATCCTGCACGCTCGTGAGCGGGCCCGCCGCGTCGATCCGCAGCCGCACGGTCATGCGCGCGCGAACCGGATCGTATCGCCCGGATCGAAGCGAAACGGGCGCTCGGCCAGCGGATCGAGCACCCTGAGCGGGGTGCGGCCGATCACCCACCAGCCCGTCGGCATGGGCAGCGTGGTGATGAGGCACTGCGGCCCGGCGATAATCACGCTGCCGACGGGATGCCCGCGCTGCGCCATGGGCTTGCGCGGCAATTGCAGCGCGGGCGGAACGCCGCCCATATACGCATAGCCCGGCGCGAAGCCGTACATATAGACGCGGTAGCGCGCGGTAAGGAATGCAGTGATCGCCTCCTCCCACTGCAGCCCGGCTTGCGCCGCGACCTGATCGAGATCGGGGGCATCGCGCGGCGCGAAGCTGACCGGCACGACATGTTCGCGGCCCCTCGCCGCCTCCGCCGGGGCGCTTTCGGTCAGTTCCAGCGCGGCTGCGGCCAGTTCGGCCTGCGTGGTGAGCAGCGGATCGTATTCCAGCAGCAGCGCGCAATAGGCCGGAACCGTCTCGATCAGGCCCAGCGGTGGACGGGCCGCCAGCGCCCGGTCGAGCGCAACGACCCTGGCATTGATACGCTCGTCGATGCGGTCGCCAAATTCGATCAGCAGTGCGCTGTCCCCCACCGGGCGGACAACGGGCGCGGGCCTCATGGCAGGAACGGCGCGATCCGCACGCCGCGCCCGGCGAGCGCGACACGGATCGCGCGGGCCATGACCACGGCATGCGGGTTGTCGCCGTGGACGCAGATCGAATGGCCCGCGAGCGCGACCGGCGCGCCGCCGACGGTCGGCATCCGGCCGGTTTCGAGATAGGTCTGCAGCCGTGCGGCGGCCGCGCCATAGTCGTCGATCAGCGCGCCGGGCTGGTCGCGCGGCACAAGGTTGCCTTGCGGGGTATAGCCCCGGTCGGCGTAAATCTCGCTGAAAACGGGCACTCCGGCCTCGCGCGCCGCGTGCTCCAGCACGGTGCCCGAAATGGCGAGGATCGCTAGGCGGCTGTCGATGGCCCGCACCGCGCGGACGATGGCATCGGCCACCGCGCGGTCTTCGCTGGCGACATTGGCGAGCGCGCCGTGCGGTTTCACATAGCGCACGCTGGTGCCCGCGAGCGCGGCGATGGCGGCCAGCGCGCCCGCTTGCGCCGCAACGAAGCGCTCGATCTCGGGCGGGGGGAAGGGCAGGCGGCGGCGGCCGAAGCCTTCCTTGTCGGGGAAGCTGGGGTGCGCGCCGACGACGATCCCCCGCTCGCGCGCCCAGGTGAGCGTGCGGAACATCGTTTCGGGATCGCTGGCATGGCCGCCGCAGGCAATGTTGGCGCTGGTGACCACGTCGAGCATGGCCTTGTCATCGCCCATGACCCACGGGCCAAAGCCTTCGCCGAGATCGGAATTGAGATCTATGCTGCGCAGCGCGGGTTCAGCCATGGTGGGCCATCCGTGCAATTTCGGGCCTTCGCGTCATCGGCAATCCTTCCTGCTCGCGCACACTTTCGGGCATCGCCGCGCGCGCTTCAAGTCCGGCCTGCAAGAGTCTTTGCAGTAGCGCCCTGGCCCCGCTAACCCAGCCGCATGCTGGAACCAGACTATCCCGATATCCGCGATGCCGTGCGCGCGCTCTGTGCCGATTTTCCGGGGGCCTATTGGCGCGATCTCGATGCGCGGATGGAATACCCCACCGCGTTTGTCGATGCGCTGACCCGCAGCGGGTTCCTCGCCGCGCTGATCCCGGAGGAATTCGGCGGCTCGGGACTGCCGCTTTCGGCGGGCTGCGCGATTCTGGAGGAAGTGCAGCGCGCCGGGTGCAACGGTTCGGCCTGCCATGCGCAGATGTACACGATGGGCACCGTGCTGCGCCACGGCAGCGACGAGCAGAAGGCGCGCTATCTCCCCCGCATCGCGCGCGGCGAGCTGCGCCTGCAGGCCTTCGGCGTCACCGAGCCGGGCAGCGGCACCGATACGCTGTCGCTGCGGACATTCGCGCGGCGTGAGGGGGAAACGTATTTCGTCAGCGGCCAGAAAGTCTGGACCAGCCGCGCCGAGCATTCGGACCTGATGATCCTGCTCGCGCGCACCACGCCGCGTGATCAGGTCGAGCGCAAGTCTGACGGTTTGTCGGTGTTTATCGTCGATATGCAGGAGGCGCTGCAGAACGGCATGACGATCCGGCCGATCCGCACGATGATGAACCATTCGACCACCGAAATCTGGTTCGACAATGTGCCCGTGCCCGCCGCCAACCTGATCGGCGAGGAAGGCAAGGGGTTCCGCTATATCCTCTCGGGCATGAACGCCGAGCGCATCCTGATCGCGGCGGAATGCATCGGCGATGCCAAGTGGTTCCTCGAACGCGCGGGCGATTATGCCAAGGAGCGGCAGGTGTTCGGGCGCGCCATCGGGGCCAATCAGGGCGTGCAGTTCCCCATCGCCAAGGCCTATGCCGCGATGCGCGCGGCGGAGCTGATGGTGCATGAGGCGGCGCGAACCTATGAGGCGGGGAGCAACGCGGGCGAGGAGGCCAACATGGCCAAGATGCTCGCCGCCGATGCCTCGTGGGAGGCGGGCAATGTCTGCGTGCAGACGCATGGCGGGTTCGGCTTTGCGGCGGAATACGATATCGAGCGCAAGCTGCGCGAAACCCGGCTCTATCAGGTCGCGCCGATTTCAACGAACCTGATCCTCGCCTATCTGGCCGAACACGCGCTCGGGTTGCCCCGGAGTTATTGAGAGGCGTTGCGCCGGAAAATCAGCGCGCCGCCCACCAGCAGCCCCATCAGGCCGACGAAGATCGCCGCGAGCTCGCCGTTGTTGGCGATCATGGTCAGCAGCGCGAGGCTCGCCATGCCAAGCGCGAACGCTGGCGCGAAGGGATAGAGCGGCGCGCGGAACGGGCGGGCGAGGCCGGCTTCGCTGCGGCGCAGGCGAAACAGCGCGGCCATCGAGACGATGTACATCGTCAGCGCACCAAAGGCGGAGAGCGTGACGACGCTGGCTGTCAGCGACTGGCCCGCGATGCTCACGAAGGCATCGCTGTAGATCGTGGCGACGCCGACCACGCCGCCCGCCAGCGTCGCGATATGCGGGGTCTTGAAGCGCGGATGCAGACGGGCGAAAATCGCGGGCAGGTATCCCGCGCGGCCCAGCGCGAAGATCTGGCGCGCGTAGCCCATGATGATGCCGTGGAACGAGGCGACCAGCCCGAACAGGCCGAGCCACACCAGCATGTGCAGCCACCCGCTCGAAGCCCCGACCGCGCGCTTCATTGCTTGCGGCAGCGGATCGTTGAGGCTGGAGAGTTCGGCCCAGTTGCCCGATCCCCCCGCGAACACCATCACTCCGAAGGCCAGCAAAGTCAGCGTGAGGATGCCGCCGATATAGGCGATGGGGATGGTGCGGTGCGGCTCTTTCGCTTCCTCGGCGGCCATGGCCACACCCTCGATCGCGAGGAAGAACCAGATCGCGAACGGCAGCGCGGCGAAGATCCCGCCGACCGCCGCCATGCTGAAATGGTCCTGCCCAGCCCAGCCGTGCGCGAGGAAATTGTCCCAGCGGAACGCGGGCAGCACCACGCCCATGAACACCAAGAGCTCGCCCACCGCGAGCAGCGTGACGACCAGCTCGAAGCTTGCGGCGATATGCACCCCGGCGATGTTGAGCGCCATGAACACGAGATAGGCCCCCAGCGCGGCGTGCTTGGGTTCGAGCGCGGGGAACTGCACGTGGAGATAGGCGCCGATGGCGAGCGCGATGGCGGGCGGCGCGAACAGGAACTCGATCAGCGTGGCAAAGCCCGCCACCGCGCCGCCGACCGGCCCGAAGGCGCGCAGGCCATAAGCAAACGGCCCGCCCGCGTTGGGAATGGCGGTGGTCAGTTCGGTGAACGAGAAGATGAAGGCGATATACATCGCCGCCACCGCCACCGTCGCGACGAGAAAGCCCAGCGTGCCCGCGCTGGCCCAGCCATAGCTCCAGCCGAAGTATTCGCCCGAAATCACCAGCCCGACGGCAATGGCCCAGAGATGGAACGCGCCCAATCGTTGCTGGAGCTGCGGGGGCTGGGTGCTCATGCGGGTTGGGGCCCTTGGGTGGAGGGCAGTAGCCCCGCTGTCTGATCGTCCTTGAGGTCCACCCCCGAAAGCTGGCGGCGCAGGGCCTCGCGCAGCAGCCAGCCCAGCGTGGCGGCGGCTTCGGCAGGGGAAAGGCCGCCCGCGCCGTGGATGTTGGAAATGCAGTTGCGCTCCGCGTCGCTGCGGCCGGTGCGCGGCGCGAAGGTGAGATAGATGCCGAGGCTGTCGGGCACGGTCAGCCCCGGACGCTCGCCGATGATCATCACGCAGACCCGCCCGCCCAGCGCTTCGCCGATGGGATCGCCGAGCGCAACGCGGGCTTGCTGTGCGATCACCACTGGGCCGATCACCAGATCGCCCAGCGCTTCGGCGCAGGCCCGCAGCAGCCGCGCTGCGCCTGCCTGAACACCCGTTGCCGAGAGCCCGTCACCGATCACGAACACCACGTCGCAGCGCTCGCCCGCCTCCGCCAGCAGCGCGGCCGAGCGCACTGACAGGCGGCGGCCGAGATCGGGGCGGCGCAGATAGGTCGCGCGGTCCGGCGCGGCGCTTTCCACTTGCAGCACGGGCATGGGGGCCAGTTCGGCAGCGAGCGCCTCGCCATCGAGCGCGGCATGGACCGCATCGCGCGCGCGGGCATGCGCAAGCTGGAACTGCAGCACTTCGCCCAGCGGCGGCGCATGGCCGACCCGGCCGAGCCCGATCCGCGCGGGCGTGGTGCGCCGCAGCCGCGCCCACAGATCGCCGGGGACGAGGTCGCTCACGATAGGCCCTCCGCCAGCTGGCGCACGAACGGTGAGGCTTCGTCGGCCAGCGCGCGCATGCTGCCATCGGGCGCAGCGATGCCGACTGCGGCCAGCCAAGCCTCGAACTCGGGCGCGGCGCGCACGCCCATGGCCGAGCGGAGGTAGAGCGCGTCATGGTACGACAGGCTCTGGTACGAGAGCATCACGTCGTCGCTGCCGGGCACGCAGATCAGGAACGTGCATCCGGCCACGGTGAGCAGCGTCATCAGGCTGTCCATATCGTCCTGATCGGCTTCGGCGTGGTTGGTGTAGCACACGTCGCAGCCCATCGGCAGGCCGAGCAGCTTGCCGCAGAAGTGGTC
>CAIKKO010000412.1 GCA_903828025.1 uncultured Sphingomonadales bacterium | reverse complement strand
TGCGCTATGCGGCGGTTTCGGCGCGCTACAAGATCTACATCATCGACGAAGTCCACATGCTCAGCCGCCATGCGTTCAACGCGCTGCTGAAAACGCTGGAAGAGCCGCCCGCGCACGTGAAGTTCCTCTTCGCCACAACCGAAGTCGGCGCGCTGCCGGTCACGGTGCTGTCGCGCTGCCAGCGGTTTGATTTGCGCCGCATTCAATCCCCGGTGCTCGCCGCGCATTTCGGCGAAATCTGCAAGGCCGAGGCGGTGGAGGCCGAGGACGAGGCGCTGGCGATGATCGCGGCGGCGGCCGAGGGTTCGGTGCGTGACGGGCTCTCGATCCTCGATCAGGCGATCAGCCATGCCGATATGGCAGGTGGCGGAGCTGTAACTGCCGCACAGGTCCGCGAAATGCTGGGCCTCGCCGACAAGACCATGCAGCGCCGCCTGTTCCTCGCCGTGATCGGCGGCAAGGGCGACGGGGTGCTGGAGGAAGTCTCCGGGCAATATGCGCTGGGGATCGAGCCCGCCGCCATGCTGCGCGCGCAGCTCGATCTGGTGCACAAAGTCACCGTGGCGCAGATCACCGGCGCGGCTGATGCGCGCTCGACCGAGGAGCGCGAGGCGCTGGAAAGCTGGGGCAAGCGGCTGAGCGCGGGGCAATTGCACCGGCTGTGGCAGCTCTTGCTCAAGGGCTATGACGAAGTGCGCGGCGCGCCCGATCCCTTGGTGGCGGCGCAGATGGCGCTGCTGCGCGTGATGCACGCGGCGGATCTTCCCGATCCGGGCGGGCTGATCAAGCAGCTGGAAGCGTTTGCCGCGAACCCGCCCGCTCAGGCGGCGGGAGCACCTGCGGGCACGCCTGCGGCGGTGGTCGCGGCATCGCCCGCAGCGGTTGCGGCAGAGTGGGAACGGCTGGTCGGCGAAGTCGAGCAGTTTGCGCCGCTGATCGGTTCGTCGATGCGGCTTTCGGTGCGGGTCGTGGCGCTGGCGCCGGGGCAGCTGCGCTATGTGCTGGTGCCGGGGATCACGGGCGATCCCACCGCCGACATGCGCAAAGGGCTGGAAACGGCGACCGGCGCTGCGTGGATCGTCGAGCGTGTGGCCGAAAGCCCGGACGCCATGCCCAGCCTTGAGGAAGCACGCGCCGCCGCGCGGGCGCGCGAGGAAGCGGCGCTGCTGGAAGATCCGCTGGTGCGCGCGGCTTTTGCTGCGTTTCCGGGGGCTGAAATCCTCGACGACGCGACTATATCGGACAAGACACAGAAATCCTGGAGCAGACGTGCATGAAGTCGATGGAAGAGATGATTCAGGCCGCACAGGCCGCGGCCCAGACCATCCAGAAGCAGATGGAGGACGCGCAAGGGCGGCTCGACCAGATCGAGGTCGAAGGCGTCGCGGGCGGCGGGCTGGTCAAGATCCGGGCTTCGGCCAAGGGCCGCGTGATCGGCGTGGCGATCGACGACAGCCTGCTGAGCGTGGCCGAGAAGGGCATTCTGGAGGATCTCGTCGCCGCCGCGTTCAACGATTGCCGCGCGCGAGCCGATGCCGCAGCGGGTGAGGAAATGCAGAAAGTGCAGATGGCGGCGGGCATTCCGCCGGGCTTCAAGCTGCCGTTCTGAGGGGGCGGTTCGACCGCGCTTTGCATAGCGCGGCGTTGACGGCTATATCAAACTGTCACAAAATTTGCCAATTGCACGGCTGATCGGGCGGCCAATCGCGGCGCGCCCGCCATTCAAGGTCTATTCTTTCTGAGCGTATTGACTGTTCTTGTTGCGGCCACGCTGGCCAGCACGCAGCCCTCCGATGCCGCGCCCCAGCCTGCGCAGCCTGCCGCCCCTGCGTCGACCGCTGCTCCTGCCCCTTCCGGCACCCCTTCCGGCGCCGCATCCGCTGCCCTTCCGCCGCTGCCGGGTGAAATCGTCGTGTCCGGTTCGCTCAAGGCCCCGCCGGGCGATCCGCTCGCGCGTGCCAATTACAAGAGCTACGAAGTGCTGCAGACGGTGGATGACAAGTTCGTCGGCCCGGTGGCGGCAGGCTATCAAAAGGGCGTGCCCTATCCGGCGCGCATGGCCTTGCGCAATTTCATCCGCAACGTGCGCGAGCCGGTGGTGGCGATTGCCTATGTGCTGGAAATCAAGCCCGGCAAGGCGGCCGAGACCGTGGGCCGGTTCGGCATCAATTCGACCATCGGGCTGGGCGGGATGATTGATCTCGCGCGGAGCAAGCCGTTCAATCTGCCCTACCGCCAGAACGGGCTGGCCAACGTGCTGGGCTATTATGGCGTGGGGCCGGGGCCGTACTTGTTTCTGCCGCTGGTCGGGCCGACGACGGTGCGCGATCTGTTCGGCCTGATCGCGGACCGGCTGGTGCTGCCGATCGGTGTGGGCACGCCGTTCAACAAGTCGTACTACGCGCTCCCGATCAACACGCTCGACGCGCTCGACTATCGCAACGAGGCGGACGAGGACTTCAAGCGCCTGAGAGATGCAGACGATCCTTATTCGACCTACCGCCGGGTCTATCTGCAATCGCGCATCGACCAGATCGAAGCGCTGCACGGGCGCGGGCCGCTGGTGCATGGCCAGGTCCGCTACGGCCCGTTTGCGCGGCCCGTCGGTGCGCCTGCAGGCGCGCTGCCTGCTGCCGAACGGCCTGCCGCCGAACAGCCTGCAACGGACGCTGCCTCAGCGCCGAGCGCAGCGCCTGCGCCCGCTCAGCAAGTGCAGCCAGCCCCGCCACCGGCTCCTCCGGCTCCTCCGGCCCCTCCGCCCGCGCCGGTGTTCGTGTCGCACCCGGTCGTCCAGCCGATCCTGTAAGGCTTGCCGCGGCAAGCGGCGGGATAACCGGGATCACAAGATCAGATCGTGCGCCTGCAGATCGGTGACCGATTTGAGGCAGATGATGAAGTCGGCAATGCCGTCACCATTGAGGTCGCCACTGAGGAGCCCATTGGCTCCGGTTACCTGAAAGCGCAGTTCGCCGGGGGTCTTCGAGAATTCCGCCGCGCCGATATAGACAAAGGCGTCGTCGCCTGAAGTGTTGGTGCTATTGGCGTCGACCGCCGAAAGATCAATCCGGTCGCCTTGCGCGCTGCTGAAATCGAGGATGGTGTCGCGGTTTGCCAGCGCGGTTCCGGCAAAATCGGCGCTGGAATAATAAAACGTGTCGGCCCCGGTCCCGCCGGCGAGGATGTCAGCGCCGGGGCCGCCGGTGATGCTGTCGTTGCCGGCATCGCCGTTGACCCGGTCGTTGCCGCTGCCGCCGTCGAGCCGGTCGTTGCCATTGCCGCCGCAGAGCACGTCATCCTGCGCCATGCCTTGCAACCAGTCGTTGCCATCCTGCCCGAACAGGCGGTCGTTGCCCGTGCCGCCGATGACCGTATCATCGCCGGGGCCGGCGTAAGCGGTGTCGTCATGCGGGCCAAGATCAATGAAGTCGTTGCCAGCGCCGGAGCTGACCCAATCATTGTTGTCATTGGTGTAGATGGTGTCGTTGAATTTCCCGGTCGTGATGACGTCATCGCCAGAAAAGCTATAGAGATACACCGGAGCGCTTTTCTGCGTGTAGTGAAAATCAACGAAGGACGGTGATTTTACGTGGAAGCCGGTGCCATTTCTGTAAATATCTGCACGATCAAGGTCGTTTATATATCCGCTTCCATTGGTAATAGCCGTGTGGGTGCTGGCAAAAAAATCTTCCGCGATGTGATCCCGCGTGGGTTTGGTGTAATGTATCCCGTCCCAGGTTTTGACATCGCGCGGGTCGATGGTGGTGACATTGCGCAAGGTGTTGCTGGTTGAAATCTCCCCAGAGCGGACGACATTCGCATAAGGCAGCAAGGATATGGTGAAATTGGAGTCGGCTTGCCCAATATCGCTGCGGTAATGCGTGATGAAATTCGTCAGTTGGTCACCGTATCGGGCGTTGCCCATATCAGATTCGCCTTGCACCCACAGGGTGTAGACCACCGGTTCATAGCCCGCCTTGGTGACTTTATCCTCCGCGGCTTTAACCGCACTGACCAGCTGGCTGTACAGTTCTCCCGAAGCCGGATCCCAATCCTGACCGGCCGCGGCAAACAGCGAGGTTCCGCCTCTCGCCACCTTGACCATGTCAAAGTTCGAACCGGTACCAGAGGCCAGTTCATAGAGGCGGTTGTCAATTCCCCCAAAGGCGATATTGGATTGTCCCGCGAGCACGAAAATAGGTATCTGCAAGGTCATTGTAATGCACGCTTCCTGAATTATTGAAATTCAGGGTAAATATAGTGTGAACAGTTCACCAAATGGCTCAGAAATGACGCTGTATATTTACGTAATTCAGCGGCAATATCGGTAAATACTTCCGCGCTGTGGAGCGCCTTTGCGCTCCGGCCCCGCGACGTTCCCCCGATGCCGCACGGGGTTGATGTGCGATGCGGATGGTTAATGGGCCGTGCCACAGGCCTAAGGGGTGGCGGCTAGCGCGCTTTACGGATTCCTCATCCACAACCCCGGTACAACGGGCCATTGCGGGCGCGGGGTCGGGCTCCCATATTCGCATTCAAGAACCCGCCGTTTTCTCTCCCGCGGCGGGGTGAATGGAACTGACACGCACATGGCTCACTATCCCCTGCTCCCCTTGCGCGACATCGTCGTGTTTCCCGGCATGGTCGTGCCGCTGTTCGTCGGGCGCGAGAAATCGGTCGCGGCGCTCGAGGCGGCGATGGCGGGCAACAAGGAGATCTTTCTCCTCGCCCAGCTCGATCCCGGCTGCGACGATCCCGACCGCGATGATCTCTATGATACCGGCGTGATCGCCTCGGTCCTGCAGCTGCTCAAGCTGCCCGATGGCACGGTGCGCGTGCTGGTCGAAGGCCACCGCCGCGCCGAATTGCAGGCGCTCACCACCGAGACGACCAATGATGGCGAGATGGTCGTCGCGGACGTCGCGGTGACCGAACCGGTTGTTGCCACGGGCACTGAAATCGAGGGCATGATGCGCTCGGTGGTCGATCAGTTCGGCGAATATGCCAAGCTTTCCAAGAAGCTGCCGCAGGACGCAGGCGCGCAGCTTGGCGATATCGAGGATGCCGGCAAGCTGGCCGATGCGGTCGCCGCCAATCTCGCCGCGCGCGTTGCCGAAAAGCAGGCGCTGCTGGGCGAAGACGATCCGATGAAGCGGCTCGAAATGGTGCTCTCGTTCATGGAGGGCGAGCTTGGCGTGCTGCAGGTGGAGCGCAAGATCCGCGGCCGCGTGAAGCGCCAGATGGAAAAGACCCAGCGCGAATATTACCTCAACGAGCAATTGAAGGCGATCCAGTCCGAACTGGGCGGCGGCGATGACGGCGAGGGCAACGAGATTGCCGAACTCGCCGAAAAGATCGAGACGATGAAGCTCTCGAAGGAAGCGCGCGCCAAGGCGACGGCGGAGCTCAAGAAGCTCAAGACCATGCAGCCGATGAGCGCCGAGGCCACGGTCATCCGCAACTATCTCGATGTGCTGCTGGGCCTGCCGTGGGGCAAGAAATCGAAGCTCAAGAAGGATATCGCGGCGGCGCAGGCCGTGCTCGATGCCGATCACTATGCGCTCGACAAGGTCAAGGACCGGATCATCGAGTATCTCGCGGTGCAGGCGCGCACCAACAAGCTCAAGGGGCCGATCCTGTGCCTCGTCGGCCCGCCGGGCGTGGGCAAGACCAGCCTCGGCAAGTCGATCGCCAAGGCGACCGGCCGCCAGTTCGTGCGCCAGTCGCTGGGCGGCGTACGCGACGAGGCCGAAATTCGCGGCCACCGCCGGACCTATATCGGCTCCCTGCCGGGCAAGATCGTGACCAATCTCAAGAAGTCGGGCACGTCCAACCCGCTGTTCCTGCTCGATGAAATCGACAAGCTCGGTCAGGATTTCCGCGGCGATCCCGCCTCGGCGCTGCTCGAAGTGCTGGATCCGGAGCAGAACGCGACGTTCAACGACCATTATCTCGAAGTCGACTTCGACCTGTCGGACGTGATGTTCATTACGACCTCCAACAGCCTGCGCATGCCGCAGCCGCTGATGGATCGCATGGAGATCATCCGCATCCCCGGTTACACCGAGGATGAAAAGGTCGAGATCGCAAAACG
>CAIKKO010000411.1 GCA_903828025.1 uncultured Sphingomonadales bacterium | reverse complement strand
GCCATCGCGGTGCTGTCACCCGATGGCACTTTGCGTGAGGCGCTGAGCGAGACGATCGTGCGCTTCAAGCGGCTCGATCCGGCCGAGATCGAGGCGTACATCACCGGCGGCGAATGGCACGGCAAAGCGGGCGGCTATGCCATCCAGGGCAGCGCCGAGGGCTTTTGCGCTTGGCTTTCGGGCAGCCATTCGGGCGTAGTCGGCCTGCCGCTCTACGAGACCCGCCGCCTTCTACGCGCCGCCGGATTGCAGATCGCCTGACATGCCAGATAGCACCGCCGAATGGCTCTACGAGGCCGGAATCGGCGAGGAGCGCGCCATTCTGGTCGAGCGCGGCCAGATCATCGCCGCGCGGGTGGTGTGGGATGAACCGTGGCGCGCGGGCGCGGTCGCCGAAGCCCGCCTCATCTCCCGCATCCCCGGCACTCGCCGCGCCGCCGTGCGCCTGCCCGATGGCAGCGAGGCGCTGGCCGAGGGCCTCGACCCCGCGCTCACCGAAGGCGCCGCCGTGCGCGTGCGCATCACCCGCGGCGCGATTGCCGAAAAGGGCCGCACCAAGCTGCCCCAAGTGCGCGCCGCCAGCGCGGGTGAGGCCCCTTGCTCCGCGCCCACGCTGCTCGAAGAGCTGGCCGCCGGCCCCCTCCCCGTACGCAGCCTCGCAGCGCACGATCGCAGCTTCGAAGACGCCGGGTGGGACGATCTGGTGGGCGAAGCGCTCACCGGCGAAATCGCGTTTCCCGGAGGCAGCCTCATCATCAGCCCCACCCCGGCGATGACCCTGATAGATATCGACGGCCTGCCCCCGCTCCCCGCGCTCGCACTCGCCGCCGTGCCCGCGATTGTCGGCGCGCTGCTGCGGCTCGACATCGCTGGTTCGGTCGGGATCGACTTCCCTTCGCTGCCCGAGAAAGTTCAGCGTCAGGCCGTCGATGCCGCGCTTGCCGATGCCGCGCGCGCCGCTGGCTGGCAGGGCGAGCGCACCGGCATGAACGGCTTCGGCTTCGTCCAGCTGGTGTCGCGCCTCGAACGCCCGTCGCTCCTCGCCCGCTTTGCCCGCCATCCTGCCGCCGCCGCCGCGCGCCGCCTGCTGCGCACTGCCGAGCGGGTGCGCGAGCCGGGCACGCTGCTGCTTACCGCGCACCCTGTCGTGCGCCGCGCCATGCGGGCTGAGTGGGAAGCCGAGCTGGCCCGCCGCACCGGCCGCCTGCTGCGCTGGCACGAAGATAGCGGGCTTGCCCTTCCCGCCGCCTTCGCGCAGGCGGTTTCCGCATGAGCACCCCCAACGAACGCCCTGTCATCCGCCGCTGCCCGATCTGCCGCAAGCCGCGCGATCCAGCCTTCACTCCGTTCTGCTCGACCCGCTGCCGGGACCGCGATCTCGTCAACTGGCTGGAGGAAGGCTACACCCTCCCCGGCCCGGTCGTGGACCCCGAAGGCGATCCCCCTTAAGGCCATCGCGCGGTGGAATTTTAGGTATCAAGGGCTGGACAACCGATAAACCCTTCGCCATAGGCGCGCTTCCAACGCGCGGCGGCCCATTAGCGAGCTGCAGCGACGGCAATGCCCGGGTAGCTCAGTTGGTAGAGCACGTGACTGAAAATCACGGTGTCGGCGGTTCGACTCCGTCCCCGGGCACCATTGGACCATCCGCCAACATTCGCCAACGGTTGCAAAAACCCCTGAAATCTGCCATAAACGACACTGGCTTGGTCGCCAGCGTTCACCACCATTCGCCTCTAACCGGGTGATTTTGGGGGCCACGTTGGGGGCCACTTAATATCAGGTAGAAGGCGTGGCCCCCAAATGGCACTTTCGATCAACGCAATCCGCAATGCGAAGCCCACCGCGAAGCCCTACAAGCTGGCCGACGAAAAGGGCCTGTTTCTGCTGGTGCAGCCATCGGGCGGGATGCTCTGGCGCATGAAGTTTAGGATCGATGGGCGGGACGCTGACGGCAATGCCAAGAAGGTGGAAAAGAAGCTGGGCTTGGGCACTTACCCCGAAGTGAGCCTGAAGGACGCGCGGGCTTCGCGCGATGGGGCGCGGGCGCTGCTGGCCAAGGGCATTGATCCTGCCGAGAAGAAGCGCCGCGATGTTCACATTGCTAAGGTGAGTGCCGCGAACTCATTCGCGTCGGTTGCGCAGTCCTACATTGACAAGTGCAAGCGCGAAGGCCGCGCCGAAGCCACCACGACCAAGCAGGAATGGCTTTTGAAAGTTCTGGAACGCGCGATCGGCCAGCGCCCGGTTTCCGAAATCGAACCGTTCGAAATGCTGGAAGCCGTGCGCAAGTATGAAACGACAGGCCGCACAGAGACCGCACATCGTGGACTGCAATTTGCAAGCCAAGTATTCCGCTATGCCATCGCCAACCAGTTAGCCGCGTCGGACCCGACCCGCGATCTGCGCGGCGCGTTGACCAGTCACAAATCCAAGCACCATGCAGCCATCCTTGAACCCAAGAAGGCTGGCGAACTTCTGCGCGCGATGGATGGCTATGACGGCAGCCCGGTCACGAAGATCGCCTTGCAGCTATCTGCCCTGCTGTTCGTCCGCCCCGGCGAACTACGCCATGCCGAATGGAGCGAAATCGACGTGGAGGCCGCCGTCTGGCGCATTCCGGGCGACAAGATGAAGGGGCGGATCGAACACGTTGTACCGCTTGCGACGCAGTCCCTTGCCTTGCTGGAGTACCTGCGCGGATTGACTGGCGACGGCAATTTCGTGTTCCCATCGATCCGCACCTATGCCCGCCCCATGTCTGAAAACACCGTGAACGCGGCGCTGCGACGGCTGGGCTATAGCGGCGATGAAATGACCGCCCACGGCTTCCGGGCGATGGCAAGCACGCTCTTGAACGAATCTGGCAAGTGGTCACCTGATGCGATCGAACGGGCGCTGGCGCACAAGGACAAGGACGCAGTGCGCGCGGCCTACCATCGCGGGGCGCACTGGCAGGAACGCGTTGAAATGGCGCAGTGGTGGGGGGACTATCTCGATACCTTGCGGACGGGGGCAGAAATCATACCGTTGCGCCGAAAAGTGTGATGCTGAATGCCGGTCATTTGTGCGCTGGGCTATCGCTTGCGTAGCTTTCCCCGGTTGATAGTCTGCCCGGATGGCAAATCGCAGAATCTCCGCAGGCGAAGCATATAACCGGATCGCCAAGCTCAATCACTTCAACGCGGGGAAGCTCATTTGTAATCGCGCGGCGGATGAGGTGATAACGGCCAGAGCAGCGGTTCTAGGGCTGAGACTCAATCAGAGCCAGAACGCGAGGGTTGTAGCGAGGGCGACGGCTGACAGGAAGTTGGCCGCGAGCTTGTCGTAGCGGGTTGCGACGCGGCGGAAGTCCTTGATCCGACAGAAAGCATTCTCGATCAGGTGCCGACCTTTGTATCGCGACTGATCGTAGCGGATTGCGCGCTTGCGGTGACGGCGGCCGGGGATGACGGGCGTAGTTCCGGTCTCGCGCAATGATCGGCGCAGGCGATCCGCGTCGTAGCCTTTGTCACCCAGCAAGTAGCGCATGGGGCCAGCGCGTTCGAGCAGCGCGGGCGCGGCTTTCACGTCACTGACGTTGCCGGGCGTCAGCATCAGCGCATAGGGACGACCGATGACATCGGTGAGCGCGTGGATTTTGGTTGTCCATCCGCCTCGGGAGCGACCGATCGCCTGCGTCTGGTGCCCCCTTTTCCGCCGAATGCAGCGCGTTGCGCCTTCATGTAGGTGCTGTCGATCGCCGTGCTCTTCGTGACCGCGTCGGCCCCGGCCAAGGCATCGAGCAACTTCAACCAGAAGCCGCGCCGCGACCAGCGGTTGAAGCGGTTGTAGACCGTCGTCGAAGGACCGTAGTCAGCAGGACAGTCACACCATCGGCATCCGACCTTCAGAACGTGCAGAATGCCCGAGATCACACGCCGGTCATCAACACGCCTGGCTCCAGGCTGGTTCTGCGGCAAATGCGGCTCGATCGCAGCCCATGCCTCATCCGACAGCCAAAACAACGAACTCGCCATGCCTATGCCTCCTCGATCCAGGAGACCTATGAATCAGCACATCGGCGTAAAATCAACTATCTGATTGGGTTTGGACCCTAAATGCACTCTTCCCACTCTTCGAGGCGGTGGCCAATTCTTTCCATGCCATCGAGGCTCGGTGGGACCGGGAAGCGACGAAGCGCGGCAGCATAACAGTGACGGTGCTGCGAAGTGATAGCGAGG
>CAIKKO010000410.1 GCA_903828025.1 uncultured Sphingomonadales bacterium | reverse complement strand
GGGCCTGCCACCGGGCCTGGAGGCGCAATGATCACGGTTCGCAATCTCCTGCTGCTGGTGGCGGCTGCTGGCGCGCTCGCGGCCTGCGGGGCGCGGCGCGAGTTGCAACCGCTCGCGGGTCGCGCGCTCCCTGCCGCGCCGTATGGCCGCGAGGACAAACCCAGTCCGGACAAACTGCTCACTCCGCCGGTGCAGGCCAAACCCGAGCGCAGTGTCGAGCTGCGCAGCCGGTCGCAGGACCGGGAGGATGACCCCTTCGACCTGCCACCTGAAGACTGATTTCACTCTCCGGCCAAGCGCCGAACGCCTTTTCAGGACTTTCTCATGGATCACTTTGAATACTCGGGCGGCGTGCTCCACGCCGAGGCCATCGCCCTGCCGCAGATTGCTGAGGCGGTGGGCACCCCGGTCTATGTCTATTCGCGCGCGACGCTCACGCGGCATGCCCGCGTATTCCGCGATGCGCTCGCGGTGCTGCCGCGCGTGCATCTGGCCTTTGCGGTGAAATCGAACCCCAACCTTGCGGTGCTCAAGGTGCTCGCGGCGGAAGGGTACGGCGCGGATGTGGTGTCGGGCGGCGAGATGGACCGCGCGCTGGCGGCGGGGATCGCGCCGGGCGATGTGGTGTTTTCGGGCGTAGGCAAGACGGCGGCGGAAATGCGCCGCGCGCTGGAGGCCGGGTGCGGTCAGTTCAACCTCGAGAGCGAGGAAGAAGGGCAGGAGCTGGCCGAAATCGCCTCCGCCATGGACAAGGTCGCCACATGCACCTTGCGGATCAATCCCGATGTCGATGCGGGCACGCACGAGAAAATTTCCACCGGCAAGGCCGAGAACAAGTTCGGCGTGCCTTTTGACCGGGCGGCGGGCATCTATGCGCGGCTGGCGGCGCTGCCGGGTCTGAACATGCGCGGCCTCGCGCTGCATATCGGCAGCCAGCTTTCGAGCCTTGATCCGCTGGAAGCCGCGTTCACCAAGGCCGGGGCGCTGATGCAGGCCATCCGCGCGGCGGGCGGCACCGTCACGCACATGGACCTCGGCGGCGGGGTCGGCGTGCCCTACAAGGCTGGCGATGTGTTTCCGCAGCCCGCCGAATACGCCGCGATGATCGCGCGCGTGACGGCGGACTGGGACGTGACCCTGATGTTCGAGCCGGGCCGCGTGATCACCGGCAACACCGGCGTGCTGCTGACCGAAGTGGTGCGGGTGAAGCAGGGCGCGGGGCATCCGTGGGTCGTGGTCGATGCCGCGATGAACGATCTGGCGCGGCCTGCGATGTATGACGCTTGGCACGATTTCAGCGCGGTGGCCCCCACGGGCGCGCGCATGACCGCCAATATCGTCGGCCCGATCTGCGAATCGAGCGATACCTTCGCCATGGCGCGCGACATTGATGTGGTGGCGCGCGGTGATCTCGCGGTGTTCCGCACCGCCGGGGCTTATGGCGCGACAATGGCCAACACCTACAACTCGCGGCCGATGGTGCCCGAAGTGATGGTCGACGGGGACAAGTGGGCGGTGGTGGCCGACCGGATCGAGCCTTCGACGATCCTTTCCGCCGAGCGCGTACCCGAGTGGCTTGAATGAGGCGCTTGCTGTGACTTTGCCCAGCCTCCCGCTGTTTCATCGCATCGCCGGGCAACCGGTGGTGGTGCTGGGGCATGGCGAGGCGGCGGAGGCCAAGCGGCGGCTGGTCACGCGCGCGGGCGGCAAGGTGATCGAGGATCTGGCCGAGGGCATCGACATCGGCGCGCGGCTGGCGTTCATCGCGCACGACGATGCGCGCGCCTGCGAAGCCGATGCGATCCGCGCGCGCGGGGCGGGGCTGCTGGTCAATGTGGTAGACCGGCCCGCGCTATGCGATTTCACCACGCCCTCGATCATCGACCGCGCGCCAGTGCTGATCGCGGTGGGCACCGGCGGCGCGTCGGCAGGCCTCGCCAAGGCGCTGCGGCTGCGGCTGGAGCGGCTGCTGCCGCAAGGGCTGGG
>CAIKKO010000409.1 GCA_903828025.1 uncultured Sphingomonadales bacterium | reverse complement strand
GCATCGCTGCTCGCGGTCATCGCGCGGCGCAGCGCCGCCTCGCGCAAGGTGGCCCCGCCAGCGCGAGCGAGCGCCTGTTCGGCCTCTTTCAGCGCGGTGAGCACGGTGCCATCGAACCGCGCGAGCGAGCCGTTCGCGATGGCTTCGCTTTCGCGCACCCGCGCGCGGGCCGCGCCGTTGAGGGGGATGTTCCAGCTGATCAGCGGGCCGAGCGAATAGCCCAGCGAGGCGGAATTGCCGATAGTGCTCAGCTTGGTTGAACCCAGCGTCACGCCGCCGAGCAGGGTGATCGTGGGATAGAGCGCGGCGGTCGCCACGCCTATCCGCGCGGTATCGCCCGCCAGCGCGCGTTCGGCCTGCCGCACATCGGGCCGCCGCGCGAGCAGGGCCTGTCCGTCGCCCACCGGCAGCGGCACGCCCGCCGTGGGCACGCTGCGGCACTGCGCGGCGGCGGTATCGAGGATCGCGCTCGGCGGGTCGCCCGTCAGCACCGCCAGCGCATAGAGTGCGGCGCGGCGTTCGGCTTCGAACCCCGGGATCTGCGCGCGCGCCTGCTCGACCAGCACGGTGGCCTGATCGACCTCGCTCAGCGTGCCGCGCCCGGCAGCAAGGCGGCGCTGGGTGAGATCGAGCGTGCGCGCCTGCAGCGCTGCGGTTTCGCGCGCGACATCGGCCTGCGCGCCAAACCCGCAGGCCGAGGCATAGGCCCGCGCGGTTTCCGCCGCGACCGAAACGCGCGCCCCGTCGACCGCCGCTTGCGCCGCACCGGCATCGGCGCGCGCCGCTTCGACCGAGCGGCTCACCCCGCCGAACAGATCGACTTCGTAGGAGGCATCGAAGCCCAGTGCGAAAAAGTCGGTGGTCTGCGCCTGTCCGGTCAGCACGCTGCGGCTGCGGCTGCGATCATATTGCGCCGATGCCCCGGTGGACGGCAGGCGCGCCGCGCCCACTTCGGCGAGCAGCGCGCGGGCGCGTTGCAAGTTGGCGGAGGCGGCGCGCAGATCGGTGTTCTTCGCCAGCGCCTGCGTGACCAGCCGGTCCAGCTCGGCATCGTTGAACAAGCGCCACCACTGGTCGGGCAGCGGCGAGGGCGCGATCGCGGCGTTGTCCACCGCCTCGGTCAGCCGCACCTGTTCGGGCGGGAGCGAGGCGGGGCGCTGATAGTTCGGGCCGACCGCGCAGGCGGCAAGCAGCAGCGGCAGAGCGAGGGCCAGCCGCTTCATGCTTCAGGCTCCGAGGGGGGCTCGGTCGGCGCGGTTTTGGGGTGAACCCAGCGGCTCACCCGGTCCCCCAGCTTGCGGCTCAGGATATAGAACGAAGGCGTGAACAGCAGGCCGAACCCGGTCACCCCGATCATCCCGAAGAACACGGCAATGCCCAGCGCCTGCCGCATTTCCGCGCCCGCGCCGGTGGCGATGACCAGCGGCAGCGTACCGAGAATGAACGCGATCGAGGTCATCAGGATCGGCCGCAGGCGCTGGTGCGCGGCGCGTTCGGCGGCGGCGCGCGCTTCCAGCCCGTCATGCTCGCCCGCGCGCGCGAATTCCACGATCAGGATCGCGTTCTTGGCGGCCAGACCGATCAGCACGACCAGCCCGATCTGCGTGAGGATATTGTTGTCACGCCCCATCAGCCCCACGCCGACAATCGCCGCGAGCAGGCACATCGGCACGATCAGGATCACCGCCAGCGGCAGCACGAGGCTTTCGTATTGCGCCGCGAGCAGCAGGAACACGAACACCACCGCCAGGCCAAACACCAGCGCGCCGGTGTTGCCCGCCTGCTGCTGCTGATAGGCCAGCTCGGTCCATTCATACGTGAAGCCTGCGGGCAAATTGGCCTTGGCCAGCGCGTCCATCGTCGTCAGCGACTGGCCCGAGGAGAAGCCGCGCTTGGTATCGCCCTGCACTTCGGCGGCGGGATAGAGATTGAAGCGCACCACGCGGTAGGGCCCGCTGTCGTTCTTGAGCGTCATCACCGCCGCCAGCGGCACCATCGTGCCCGAAGCCGAGCGGGTCTTGAGCCGCAGGATATCGCCGACATCATCGCGGTAGGGCGCATCGGCCTGCGCGGTTACGCGAAATGTGCGGCCGAGGAAGTTGAAATCGTTGACATAGGTGCTGCCAAGATAGGTGCTCATGGTCGAGAAGATGCGCTCCACCGGCACGCCGATCTGCTCGGCCCGCTCGCGGTCGATCTCGGCCTTGAGGCGCGGGGTCTTGGTGTTGAACG
>CAIKKO010000408.1 GCA_903828025.1 uncultured Sphingomonadales bacterium | reverse complement strand
TTGCGGCTCTATCTGGAGCGCTACGAACCGGCGGGCGGCACGCTCGATGCCGATACCGATGCGATGCTGGGCGACCTCATCGCCGCTGCCGAGGGCATTGCGGGCATCGCCGCGCGCACCGGCCGCAGCGCGCCTGACGTGATCACATGACCCTGCTTTCGGTGCGCGCGCCGCGCGCCGAGGCGGTCACGCTCTGCCTGTTTGAAGGCGATACGGAAACCCGCGTGCCGATGGCGCGGGAGGGTGAGGACTGGACCGCAGACGCACCCGCCCCCGGCACCCGCTATGGCCTGCGCGCCCACGGCACCTGGGCCCCCGAGCACGGCCTGTGGTTCGATCCCGCCAAGCTGCTGGTCGATCCGCGCGCGGTGGAGCTGGACCGGCCCTTCGCGTACAGCCCCGCGCTCTCCGCCTACGGGGTCGATACCGCCGCGCTGGTGCCGCGTGCGGTGATGCCCGGCGCGCTGCCCGATATGCCGCGCGCCCCGCCCCGCTTCCGGCGCGGCGGGCTGATCTATGAAGTCAATGTGCGCGGGCTGACCATGCTGCACGCGCAAATACCCGAAGCGCGGCGCGGCACGGTGGCGGCGCTGGCGCATCCGGCAGTGCTAGCGCATCTGGAGAAGCTGCACGTCAGCGCAGTGGAGCTGATGCCGATCACCGCGTGGATCGACGAGCGCCACTTGCCCCCCCTCGGCCTGCGCAATGCCTGGGGCTACAACCCGGTCGTGCCCATGGCGCTCGATCCGCGCCTGTGCCCCGGCGGCGTGGCCGAACTGCGCGAGACAGTGGCGGCGCTCCATGCGCGCGGCATCGGGGTGATCCTCGACCTGGTGTTCAACCACACTGGCGAAAGCGACGTGCTCGGCCCCGTGCTCAGCTTGCGCGGGCTGGACAACGCCGCCTATGCCCATGCGCCGGACGGCACCCTTATCAACGACACCGGCTGCGGCAACACGCTCGATTTCGCCAATCCGGCGGTGCGCGCGCTGGTGCTCGATAGCTTGCGCCATTTCGTGCGCCATTGCGGCGTGGACGGCTTCCGCTTCGATCTCGCAACGATCATGGCGCGCGGTCCGGGCTTTGCCGCCGATGCGCCGATCTTCGCCGAGATCGCCGCCGACCCCTGGCTGGCCGACCGCGTGCTGATTGCCGAGCCGTGGGATATCGGACCCGGCGGCTATCAACTCGGGCGCTTCCCCGCAAACTGGCTCGAATGGAACGACCGCTACCGCGATGATGTGCGCCGCTTCTGGCGCGGTGATGCGGCCATCGGCGTGCTGGCGCAGCGCATCGCGGGCTCGTCGGCCATTTTCGGCATGGACTGCCGCTCGGTCAATTTCCTCGCCGCGCACGACGGCTTCACCTTGGCCGATACGCTGGCCTATCGCGAGCGCCACAACCACGCCAACGGCGAGGACAATCGCGACGGCCACGGCGAAAACTTCAGCTGGAACAACGGCGTCGAAGGCCCGACAGCCGACCCCGCCGTTCTCGCCCGCCGCACCGCGCTTGCCCGCGCGATGCTCGGCACGCTGTTCGTGAGCGCGGGCACGATCCAACTGACCGCAGGCGACGAATTCGGCCGCAGCCAGCGCGGCAACAACAACGCCTATGCGCAGGACAATGCGGTGACGTGGATCGACTGGGAGCGGCGTGACCGCGCGCTGGAAGACCATGTCGCGGCGCTGGCGGCGTGGCGCGCGGCGCGTGATCTCAGCCAGTTTCCCGAGGACGGCACATGGACCGCGCTGGATGGCGGCGCGCTCGATGCGGCGCGCTGGGAAGGCCCCGCCACCCCCGGCTTTGTCTGGCAGGCAGGCAAGGAAGCGGCGCGACCGACGGGATTGCGGATCGATCGCGCCGCCCCTGAAGCCGGGCCCTTGGAGGACGTCTTGGAAGACGGGGGGCCCGGAAGCGGATCAGGCGAGGTGCCAGCCTAGTTCAGCTTCCGCGCGGACGGACGGAAGCCCGCGCGAAGTTTCCTGCGCCACCGGAAACGGCTGGGGTAACAGGGTATTCAGGAGAAGCCGCCCGAAAGCCCAGTCGCCGAGGCCGGACTGCGCATTGATATGCCCCACCTCTCCCGCATCGGCGAGCCGCGACCCCCAACCGCGCGCGAGGCGGCGGGCCTGTGGCAGTGTCAGATAGGGATCGTTGCGGCTGGCCACGAGGATCGAGGGGAACGGCAGCGCCGAAGGTGGCACCGGGGCAAAGCGCGTCAGGCGCCGATCGAGCGGCCGATCTTCCACATCGGGCGGGGCGACGAGCAGCGCGCCGATGACCTTGCCGCCATCGGGTCCGCCCTGACCAAGGCTGGCGGGCTGCTCATACTCCGCCCACCACGCTACCGCCATGCAGCCGAGGCTGTGCGCGGCAAGGATCACCGGCCCTTCGGCGCGCTGGATCGCAAGGTTCAGCTTGTTCACCCAGGTGTTGCGGTGCGGATCGTCCCACAGCCCTAGTTCGACGCGGCGGCAGCCCGGCAGGCTGGCCTCCCACGCGCTCTGCCAGTGGCCGGGGCCGCTGTTGCCAAGTCCTGGAACCGTCAGGATAACGGGGTCTTTGGTTGCATTCAAAGTATTGATATTACGAGCCATCATAGTTCTCCGAAGAGCGAATGGCCGGTCGACTCGGTGCACGTCCCGACAGCGCTCACATTAACTCAACATATTTTGTAGACAATAGCCTCGCGACGAAGCGCGCGCCATTTTCGCCGGGCTGAAACGGGGCTGCGGCGCGGCGCTGGTCGCGCGCCTGCGCCAGCCCGTCGCAAGACCGGCACCCGCGCGCTTTCCGCCATAGTTTGGCCGCAACCGGGGTTGCAGATCAGGCTGCCGATAGCCATGTGGGCGCGGCCAAGCAGGACGCCGCCCCGTGCCGATACTCCCTATCAGACAGCAGGTGTGCCTTGCGGCAGTGCAGCAAGTGGTGATACCGGCTCACGCATGACCTCGGCGCTGCCCTCTCCCCCTGCTGCCGAGCGGCGCTTACTGGTATCGATTCACGACGTTTCGCCGCGCTTCGAGCGCCAGATCGATCAGCTGGCCGAGCGGCTCGCGCGCCATGTCGGCCCCGCGAACTTCGCCATGCTGGTCATCCCCGATCACTGGCGCGGTGCGCCCATCGCGGGCAATGCCGCGTTTGGCCGCCGCCTGCGCGACTGGGCCGATCAGGGGATCGAGATGTTCCTCCACGGCTGGTCGCACAAGGACGAAACGCCCGCGACCGCAGGCCTCGCCGCGATCAAGGGCAAGCACATGACCGCGGGCGAAGGCGAGTTCCTCAACCTCCCCCATGCCGAAGCGCTGACCCGCATGCGCGACGGCAAGGCGCTGGTCGAGGACACCATCGGCCGCCCCGTCGCCGGTTTCATCGCCCCGGCTTGGCTCTATGGCGAAGGCGCGCATGCCGCGATGCGCGAGCTGGGCTTTGCGCTGGCCGAGGATCACATGAAAGTCTGGCGCCCGGCCAGCGGCGACGTGCTGGCGAAAGGCCCGGTCATCACCTGGGCCAGCCGCAGCAAAGCGCGGATCGCCAGCTCGCTGTTCGCCGCCGCGCTGGGCCGTGCCGCGCTGCCGTTCACGCGCACGATCCGCGTCGCGGTCCACCCCGGCGACACCACGGTGCCCGCGCTGCTGCGCAGCATCGACCGCACGCTCGCCCGCTTCGCGCGCACGCACACGCCTTCGCGCTATGCCGCGCTGGCGGGAGAGGCCGCATGAACGCGCCGTCTCTGGCTATGGCCGCACCGGCGCACCCGCCGCTGCGCGTGCTCACGTTCCTGCACAGCTTCGAGCCCGGCGGGGTTGAGCGCGTGGCGCTGCGGCTCCACCATGCCTGGCGCGCTTCGGGCGTCGATGCACGGCTGGTCATGGGGCGCACCGCTGGGGCGATGCGCCGCGAATGGCCGGGGCTCCAGCCCGAAGTGCTGGGCAGCGAGGCCATCCCCAGCGCGCATTGGGAAACGCTGTGGATGATCCTCCACTTGCCCGGCGCGATCCGCCGCATCCGGCCTGATGTGCTGTTTTGCGCGGGCAATTCCTATACGATAGTCGCGGTGATGATGCGGCTGCTGCTGGGCAAGGCCTGCCCGCCGGTCGCGGCCAAGATCAGCAACGACCTGGCCCGCGCCGATCTTCCCGCGCTCGCCCGCCCGTTTTACCGCGCGTGGCTGCGTATTCAGGGCCGCATGCTCACCCGCGTGGTCGGCATGGCCCCGCCAATGCGCGCCGAAATCGCCGCGCTGATGCAGGCCCCGGCCGAGCGTATTGCGATCATCGACGATCCCTCGCTCGATGAGGCCGATATCCAGCGGCTGTCCGCAGCCCGGGTCGCCGCCGTGCCAAAGGGGCCGGGCAAGCGGTTCCTCGCCATTGGCCGCCTTGCCGCGCAGAAGAACTTCGGCCTGCTACTGGACGCTTTTGCGCGCATGGCCGGGCCCGATGACCGGCTGGCCATCGCCGGCGAAGGCGGGGAGCGCGCCAAGCTGGAGGCGCAGGTCAAACGGCTGTGTCTGGAAGGCAAAGTCCGCCTGCCCGGCCATGTCAGCCCGCTCGACAGCGAACTCGCCGCCGCCGATGCGCTGGTGCTCTCGTCCAGCTACGAGGGCGTGCCTGCGGTGGTCGCCGAGGCGCTTGCTGCCGGGCTGCCGGTGGTTTCCACGCGCTGCAGCGTCTCGATGGACGACATGCTGGGCCAGGGCCGGTTCGGCGTGCTGGTGCCAGTGGGCGATGCCGCCGCGCTGGCAAACGCGATGGTGGATATTGCCCACTTGCAATTTGACGTGAATGCCGCACGCGAGCAAGCGCGTCGGTTCACCGTGGAGATAGCTTCGCACCGCTACCTCGCGCTGATGGAGGGCCTGGCCCGTGTATAACCCCGACGGCGACGCGGGCTCCTCGAAGGTACCTTCCGCGATGGCTTCCAGCGATACGCTTACCGACCCCACCCTACCGCCGGTTCTGCCCGCCGCACTTCCGGGCACGGCCCCGCTGGAAAGCGGCCTGCGCAAATGGAGCGGCTGGGTCGGCCCGGTGATCTCGGTAGCGATCCTCATCGCGGTGCTGTGGCAGCTGCGCAAGATCGACTGGGCGCAAGTCTGGTCGATCGTGCCGACTTCGCCGTTTATCTGGCTGGTGCTCGCGGCCAGCTATTTTGCCGGCCCGGTGGCGGACTGGATCATTTTCCGCAAGCTCTGGAGCATTCCCGTCTCGGGCATTTTCCCGCTGCTCAAGAAGCTGATCGGCAACGAACTGCTGCTGGGCTATGTCGGCGAGGTCTATTTCTACGATTGGGCCCGCCGCCATGTGAAGATGGAAGGCTCGCCCTTCGGCGCGGTCAAGGATGTTGCGATCCTCTCGGCGCTGGCGGGCAACATCATGACCGTCGCCATGCTGGTTATCACCTGGCCGGTGATCAGCAAGCTCGGTTTCGGCGCAGACGGCAACGTGCTCGCCTCCTCGATCGGCGTGGTGCTGGTAACCTCGCTGGTGATCATGTTCTTCCGCAACGGGCTGCTGAGCCTGCGCAAGGCGGAACTGTGGTTCGTGTTCACGGTCCATTGTGCGCGCATCATCTGCAACACCGGGCTATCCGCGCTCGCCTGGCATCTCATCCTGCCCACGGTCGGCATCGGGCCGTGGCTGCTCCTTTCGACCGTGCGGCTGCTCCTGTCGCGCCTGCCGCTCATTCCCAATAAAGACATCGCATTTGCCGGAATCTCGACCCTGCTGGCAGGCAGTCAGGTTCAGACCAGTGAAATGATTGCCATGATATCGCTGCTGATCGTGGCAACCCATGTGGTGTTGTTTATCGGTTTGATGCTGCTTGATCTCGTGCAGAAGGAGAGAAATGCATGAAACGGGCCGTGCTACTTGGCGCTGCTCTGGTGTTGTTGCCCGCAGCCGCA
>CAIKKO010000407.1 GCA_903828025.1 uncultured Sphingomonadales bacterium | reverse complement strand
GCCGCGCTGGCGCAGGCCCATGCCAACCTGACCGCCGCTGAAGCCGCGCTCGCGGCCAACCGGGCGCTGGCCAGCGGCGCGGCCCGGTCAGACACGCCCGAGGTCGCCACGGCGCGCGCCAGACGCGATGCTGCGCGGCGCGATGCCGAACGCGCCCTCCTGCGCGCGCCGTTTGGCGGCGTGATCGCGCAGCGGCGCGTGGAGGTCGGGCAGCAGGTCACGGCAGGTACCGCGCTGATGACCGTGGTCCCGGTCGAGCACCTTTATGTCGATGCCCGCATCAACGCAGCGCAGCGTAACGCGATCAGGCTTGGCCAGACGGCGGAACTGATATCGGACACGTATGGCAACGGCGTGAGCTATCACGGCACGGTTGTGCGGCGCGCTCCGCTGCGCATCCGGCTCGATCCTGCCGAGCTGCGCGCGCATCCCCTCGTGATCGGCACCGCAATGACCGCGACGATATCCACACCTGTATCCACGGGGCCTTGAAGCACGGGGACGATGGAAGAACGGGAATGATGGCAGGCAGCACTCCGATCGAGCACGAGCGCGACCAGCGCGAGGTGCTGCATGCGATGCGCGGCGGCCCCGGCAGCGTGACAGTGCGGCATTTCCGCTTCGCGGACAAAGGGGCCCCGGCGCGTTTCCTGATCCTCGAGATCCCGCCCGGCGCGGCGGAAGGGGCGCACACGCACTACGCCGATGATCGCAATGGCACCGGGGCTTACGAGGAGTTCTACTATATCATTTCGGGCCGGGGGCTGGCGACGCTGGGCGAGGAGACGATTGCGGTTACGGCAGGCGATTACTGGCACGCCTCGCTTGGTCTGGCGCGCGGACTGGCCAACGCCGATCCGCTGGAACCGCTCAAGGTGCACCTTACCGTCGTGCTGCGGAATGGGACGCCGCGCTGAACTGCTCTCCCACCGATCCGCCGCGACAAGGCCCGGCAGCGGGCCTCGAACAGGCCGGACACGCGGCCAACCTGATGGCCATGCTGAGCGGCAGTGCGGGCCTTGCGCTGGGCGATTTCGCGCTGATCTGATCGCTGGCCCAAGTTCGAGGCCCGGATCGGGGACATGTCCGCAATGCCCTGTTGCATTGCACCAAAATCGCGGCCTACCATCGCGCTTGTCAGCACGGTGCGGGCCGGTTCGTTCCGGGCGCACCCCTTGGAGAGCACCGGACCTGCGCTATTCTTGCGATTTTGGCGGCCACCGCACCCGCTTTGCCGACCTCAAGGCGGTCATGGCAGCGGCCAGCCCGGCGCGTTCGGGCGACGAGCTTGCGGGGCTTGCCGCCGAAAGCCGCGCCGCGCGCGTGGCAGCGCGCAGCATTCTGGCCGACTTGCCGCTCGCCCATTTCCTGCAGGAAGCGCTCGTCCCCTACGAGCAGGACGAAGTCACGCGCCTGATCATCGACAGCCACGATGCGGCAGCTTTCGCCCCCATCGCCCACCTCACCCTCGGCGGTTTCAGAGACTGGCTGCTGGATGAGGCGACCGGCAGCGCCGATCTGGCGGCGGCGGCGCGCGGGCTGACCCCGGAAATTGTCGCGGCGGTGTCCAAGCTGATGCGGGCGCAGGATCTGATCGCGGCGGCGCGCAAGGTGCGGGTGGTGACCGCGTTTCGCAGCACCATCGGACTGCCCGGCCGGCTCTCGACCCGCCTCCAGCCCAACCATCCCTCCGACGATCCGCGCGGGATCGCGGCGGCGGTGCTCGACGGATTGCTTTACGGCGTCGGCGATGCGGTGATCGGCGTGAACCCCGCCACTGATAGCGTGCCCGCCGCCACTGCGCTGATCCAGATGCTCGATGAGCTGCGCGCGCGCTATGCCATCCCCACGCAAAGCTGCGTGCTGACCCATGTCACCAACGCCATCCAGATCATGGAACGCGGCGCGCCGGTCGATCTGGTGTTCCAGTCGGTCGCGGGGAGCGAGGCGGCCAACGCGGGCTTCGGCATCAATCTGGCGGTTCTGAGGGAAGCGCACGCAGCCGCGCTCGCGCTGGGGCGCGGCACTGTCGGCCAGAACGTGATGTATTTCGAAACCGGCCAGGGCTCGGCGCTGTCGGCGGGCGCGCACCACGGCGTCGATCAGCAGACCATGGAAGCGCGGGCCTATGCCGTGGCGCGCGCGTTCGATCCGCTGCTGGTCAACACCGTCGTCGGGTTCATCGGGCCCGAGTATCTCTACGATGCCAAGCAGATCGTCCGCGCGGGGCTGGAGGACCACTTCT
>CAIKKO010000406.1 GCA_903828025.1 uncultured Sphingomonadales bacterium | reverse complement strand
TGAAAAACAGGCTTTGCCCGCGCGCAATGGTCTCCGCCGTAACCCCGGCGGCCTGCGCTGGCGGTTCCGGTGCAACCTCCAAAGGCGGCAGCAAGGGCGGCTTTGCCACCGCACCGCCGCCAAGGCGAAACACGAGCAGCCGGTTGGCATTGCCCCGGTCATAAGCCGCCGAATAGCGCGGCGTGTACGGAAATCCGCCCCCGCCCCAGCCGGCCATGACCGCGATGTACTGCACGCCGTTCACTTCATAGGTCATCGGCGCGGCCATGATCGGGGTGCCCGTGTCGATGGCCTTGAGCACTTTCCCGCTCTTCGTATCGCGCACAAACAGCGTGCCGCCGACATTGCCGTGGACCAGCAGCCCCGCAGCGGTGGTCAGCACCCCGGCGCGGTCCTGCCATCCAGCGTTGTCCGCGGACCACACGGTCTTGCCGGTCAGCGGCTCGATGGCGCGGATCTGCGATGTGCCCGGCTCGCGCAGCGCCTCTGCGTAAGCAGGCAGCGCGCGCACAGCATCGGCAATCGGCGGCGGCAGGCTGGCCAGCGCCTCCTTCACATCGGGTGTGAAGATCAGCACCGCATCGTTGTTGAGCCCCCGCTCCTTGTGCGGCTTCTGGCCGGGTGACATGAACAGGAGGTTCCCCATGTCGAGCACCGCCGCATAATAAAGCCCGGTCGCCGGATCGAACGAGGCCGGATGCCAGTTGCGCGCGCCCGGGGTCGCGGGGAACACGATCTTGGGTCCGTCGGTATAATCGCTCGCCGCCGGATCGGGGATCGGCTTGCCGGTGCCCGGCTCGATGCCCTTGGTCCAGTTGATCCGCGCAATCGGGCTGGCCTTGAGCAGCTTGCCGGTCGCGCGATCAAGCACATAGAGAAAGCCGTTCTTGGGCGCGTGGAGGATCACCGAACGGTCCGCACCGTCCACTTTCAGATTCGTCAGGATCAGCGGCTGGGTCGAGGTGAAATCCCAGTTGTCGCCGGGCGTCTCCTGATAGTGCCAGACCATGCGGCCGGTCTTGGGATCGAGCGCTACCAAGGTGCCGAGATAGAGGTTGTCCCCCCCGCTGGGGCTGCGCTTGGATGTCGCGTAAGGCCCGCCATTGCCCGTGCCGACAAGCAGGTAGCCAGTCTCCGGATCGAACGCGATGGCATCCCACGGCGCGCCGCCGCCGCCAATGTCCCAGCGGCTCTTGGGGTCCCAGGTCTTCATCGCCGCATCGAGGTCCGGCGTCTCCTGCGGACCCAGCGCGGGATCACGCGGCACCACATGCCAGCGCCAGCGCAGCTTGCCCGTCTCCAGATCGAGCGCGGTCACATAGCCGCGCACGTCGTATTCCGCCCCGGCCATACCGATCACCACGACATCGCCGGCCACTTCGGGCGCACCAGTGGAGTTGTCACCCTTGCGGCGGTTCTCGATGAAGTCGGTCTTCCAGATCACCGCACCGGTCTTGGCATCGAGCGCATAGAGCCAGCCATCCAGCGTCGCGACAAACACCTTGCCGCGCGCTACGGCCACGCCGCGATTGACCATGTCGCAGCACGCGGTGCGGTTGAGCTGCATGTCGATGTCGGGCTCGAACGCCCAGAGCTGCTTGCCCGTCGCCGCATCCCACGCATAAGCGCGGCCCGCCACGCCCGAGGCATAGAGCACTCCGCCGACCATGACCGGCGTGCCCTCCATCCCGCGCGCGGACCCCAGCTCGGCTTGCCAGGCAAGGCCCAGCGTGCCGACGTTGTCCGCGTTGATCTGCGTCAGCGCCGAATGGTGCGTCTTGCCCGCATCACCGCCAGGGCTGGTCCACTCGCTCCCCGCGCCGAGTTGAGGTGATGCTGCACCAATGCTGCAGGCGGCGAATACAGCCAAAGCTAGACCGGCAAGAACCCGCATCACAGCGTGCCTCCGTCGTCTGGCCACGGGCTCGGCATCCGATAGGGCACCGTGATGAAATTGGCTTCGATTTGCTCGATCATCCCGTGGTCGATCTTGAACAGTTCGGAAATATAGAAGCTGTGCGGTCGCCGCACCGGGCTTTTCACCGTGCGCCCATCGGTCAGTTGATATTCGTCGATCCGGCCCGAATGGTCGATAAAGCCATAGGCGAGCACGAGCCCACGCTCCTCGTCCACCAGCGGAAACCGCCGCGCGCGCAAGTCGTCGTCATAGCGGTAGTTGCCCATGCGAAACTGCTCCTCGCAGCCCAGCGCGGAAACCGGCACGATCTTGGCAAATTCCGGATTGCGCGTGGTCTGCACCCCGTTTTCGACGCGGTTGCACTCGGGATGGAACTTGGTGTGGATCGTCCCGTCGTTGCGTTGGAGCGTATCGAAATAGCCGTTCGAGAGCGCCACCATCTCCGCGCGCGGCACCGGGGCAACAACCTCGTGGTGGAGAATCGGCTTGTCCCAATAGCGCGGGTTCTCGAACTTGATGCCGCTGTCGGACTGGCGCACGATCAGCATTTCGCACTCGGCGATCTGCCCTGCGTCATTGATCTGCAGCCGCAGCGTGAACGCCGATTCCTCGACCTGCTCGATCACGGTGCCGAAATAGCCGACTTGCCCGGTACGCGTATCGGCAAAGCGCAGCTGATAGCTGCCCAGCCGCTGGATCGTGCCCCAGACGCCGTCACCGATTTCCAGCATCACGTTGTTTTCACTGTGGCGCGCGCCATCGGCCCAGTTCAGCCGGGCATGATCGCCCTCATCCAGCGCGGCCAGAAACGTATCAAGCGCGGCATAGAGGCCGGTGCGGTCCATGTTCTCTCCCATCGAGGCCCAAATTCTCTCTGACAAGGCTTTACCGCCCCTTGGATTCCGGCATACCGTATCAATTGTTAGAATAAAAGGGGAGAGAGGCGATGGCGCGAAATGCCGCCGAGCAGGCCAACCACGATCTGGTGATCGAAATGTACCACAAAGTGCTGATCGCGATGGATAGCAGCGCGGTCGATCGCTACATTTCGCCCGATTATATCCAGCACAGCATGCTCGCGCCGCCGGGCGTGGACGCGCTGAAGGCGTTTCTCGATCATGTGAAAGTCGAATCGCCCGATGCGAAGCAGACCATCCATCGCAGCTTTGCCGAAGGCGATTTCGTGATCGTCCACACCCATGTCGAACGCTGGGCAGACGATCCGGGCCTCGCCGTGGTCGACATCTTCCGCTGCGAAAACGGCCTGATTGTCGAGCACTGGGACGTGCTGCAGGATGTGCCGGCCAACCCGGTAAACCCCAATTCGATGTTCTGAGAGGAAATCCGTCCATGAAACTGAAAGCCCTCGCCGCACTCGTGCTGCTTGCTGCGGCCCCTGTCGTCGAAGCCAAAACCTGCAAGCTGACCCCCAAACAGGTCGTCACGCAGTTCCTCCACGAATTCTACATCGAGAAGAAGGTCCGCTCGTCGTTCGAAAAGTGGGTCGATCCGGGCTATATCCAGCACAACCCTTATGCGCAGACCGGGCGCGAGCCAGCGATCAATTTCCTCGAGAAGTTCATGGCGGACAATCCCGGCCAGAAAAGCGATATCCGCCGGATCATCGCCGACGGCAATCTCGTCGCCGCGCACAGCCATGGCTGGAACGAAAACGGCACCCCGGCGGAAAAGCGCGGCTTTGCCGTGGTCGACATGTTCCGGGTCGAGGGGTGCAAGGTGATGGAGCATTGGGACGTGCTCCAGCCGGTGCCCGAAGCTGCCGCCAACACCAACACGATGTTCTGAAGGAAAGCCCATGCGATTTACCGACAAGTGCGTCGTCATCCTCGGCGGCAACGCCGGGATCGGGCTGGCCGCCGCGAAGATGTTCGCGGCGGAGGGCGCGAAGCTGGCGCTGACCGGGCGCAACAAGGATACGCTCGCTGCCGCTGCCGAAACCTGCGGCGCGCTCGGGATCGTCAGCGATATGGGCGATGTCAGCCAGACCAAGGCCGCGCTGGCCGAAATCGAGCATGCGCTTGGGGGGATCGACGTGCTGTTCGTCAACGCCGGGGTCGGCGGGTTCGCCGCCGTGCCCGATGTGACCGAGGCGTTCTGGGACGGCATCCATTCGGTCAACTTGCGCGGCGCGTTCTTCGCGGTCCAGCAGGCGCTGCCGCTGATGCGCGATGGCGGCTCCATCGTGATCACCGGCTCGATCGGCTCGGTCCTCGCGGTGCCGGGTAACGTGGCCTATGCCGCCGCGAAGGCGGGCCTGCGCGCGATGGCGCGGATCGTGTGCAAGGAGCTTCTCCCCCGCAAGATCCGTGTCAACATGGTCAGCCCCGGCCCGACCGAGACCGATATCTTCAAGCGCGGCGCCAGCGAGGCCGAAATCGAAGCCACCCGCACCATGCTCGGCTCGGTCGTACCGCTGGGCCGCATGGGCGAGCCCGAAGAAGTGGCGCGCGCAGTGCTGTTCCTCGCCAGCGCGGAAGCGAGCTTTATCAACGGCGTGGATTTGAGCGTGGACGGCGGGTGTGTGGAATTGCGTTAAAACCACCTCTGCTCTCTCCCCTTCAGGGGAGAGATACGAAGGCTTGGCGCGCAGCGCTTAGCCGGAGTTGAGAGGGGCGCGTGCGTCGCACTCCCCTCTCCCAACCCTCTCCCCTAAAGGGGCGAGGGCTAAAACCCAGTCGGCACCCCATCGAGCAGCATGGTCTTCATCTCCAGATAAGGCATCAGCCCCTCCGGCCCGCCTTCGCGCCCGATGCCCGATTGCTTGAACCCGCCGAACGGCAGGCCGAAATCCATCCGCAGCCCGTTCTGGCCGAAGCCCCCGGTGCGCACGCGGCGGCCGATGCGGTAGGCCGCGTCGACATCCTGCGTCAGCACCGAACCATTGAGGCCGTAGTTGGAGGCATTGGCGATGCGGATCGCATCTTCCTCGTCCTCGCACGGGATCAGGCTGAGCACGGGGCCGAAGATTTCCTCCTGCGCAATCCGGCTGTCATTCGGCACATTGGCGAACAAGGTCGGCTCGATGAAATAGCCCTGGTTGAGATGCGCCGGGCGCACGCCGCCCGTGACGAGATCGGCCACCTTGCGGCCCTCGTCGATATACATCTCCACCCGGTCGCGCTGGCGTTCCATCGCGAGCGGCCCAAGCTGCGTCAGCGGATCGCCCGAATGGCCAATCACCACCTGCTTCATCTCACCGGCAATCGCTTCGGCCAGTTCGTCGTGCCGGGCGCGCGGTACGATCACGCGGCTGAGCATGGCGCAGACCTGCCCGCTCATCATCGTGATCGTGCCCGTGAGCATCTTGGCGGCCACGTCGATGGGGAAATCATCGCGCACCATCGCGGCGGACTTGCCGCCCAGTTCCAGAGTGCAGCGCGCGATGCGCTCGCCGCAGACCGAGGCGATGCGCTTGCCCGCGACGGTGGAGCCAGTGAAGGTCACTTTGTCCACGCCGTGGTTGCACACCAGATGGTCGCTCGCCTCGCGGTGCCCGCAGACGAGGTTGACCACGCCCGGCGGCAG
>CAIKKO010000405.1 GCA_903828025.1 uncultured Sphingomonadales bacterium | reverse complement strand
GTGAAATGCCAGCCGCGTCCACGGCGAGGAGAGGTCATAGAAAAATTCGACGCGCACGCTCATGTCCCATCCCCATCCTTGATCCCGAACAGCACCCGCCGCGCCTCGGCATCGTCCTGCGGCCGCCGGTTGATCCGCTCGCGCCCCAGCGCCATCCCGCGCCTGAGGCCTGGCCGTTCCTTCAGCCGGTCGTACCACGCTTTGAGCGCGGTGAAGTCCTCCAGCGGAATGCCTTGCGCCTTCCATGTCTGGATCCACGGAAAGCAGGCCATATCGGCAATCGAATAATCCGCCCCCGCCACATGCTCGTGCCGCGCCAGCTGCTGGTTAAGCACGCCGTAAAGCCGCAGCGCCTCGGCGCGGTAGCGTTCGGTGGCATAGGCGATCCGCTCGGGTGCATAGAGCCGGAAATGGCCGTGCTGGCCCAGCATTGGCCCAAGTCCGCCGACCTGCCAGAACAGCCACTCCATCACCGCCTTGCGCCCGCGCAGATCGGCGGGGAGGAACTGCCCGGTCTTCTCCGCGAGATAAACGAGGATCGCCCCCGTCTCGAACACCGGAACCGGCGCCCCCCCATCCGCGGGCGCATGGTCGATGATTGCCGGGATGCGGTTGTTCGGGCTCACCGCCAGAAACGCGGGCGCGAACTGCTCGCCCTTGCCGAGGTTGATCCACCTGGGCTCGTAGGCAAGCGCGCATTCCTCGAGCATGATGGAAATCTTCCACCCGTTCGGCGTGGGCGCGGTCAGCAATTCGATCATCGCCGCTCCTGCAATTGGCCAGCGGTGCAAGCCATCCCACGCCACCGCCGCAGATGCAACGCCGCACCGGGCCACCAAGGCCCGAGAGCGCGCGGCAAAAGCGAACGAATCGCCGCCTTGCCAGACCCCGGTTGTGTACCGAAACGGGCCAGAACTCGTCCAAGTTGACACAGTTGACACTGTCCTGAGGAGAAACTCCAACGACCCGATTTGGCGCACGCAAGGCCGGGGCAGCGGTCCTGCAGCAAAACAAAAATGCTGCGCAGTCCGTACCTTGGCGGGAGGTTTTACGAAGTTCAAGGAGCCGTTCCGCAGTGTAACGGAGCCAGGCCGTGTAGGACAGGGACTTTTGACTATCCCGCACCACGAAGCGTGTAGCCATTTTGACTTGAACCGGATACAATAGTTAACGTAAAGATAATTACTCAGTTTCGATATTGGCACCATTACATCGCAGGGGGCTTCGATGTTTAATCGCTATGGAGATGCGGGCGAAAGCGGCGTGGATGGCGCGACCGAGGGAGCAGCGGGAACTGCAGGCAGCGCCGGACAATCTGTATCCGCAAACGGCGTCGATGCGTTCCTGCAGACTACAACTTATCAGTATGAAAACTATATCATCGGCGGGAACGGCGGCGGTGGCGGTTCAGGCGCCTATGGCGCCTATGGCGATTTCACTTATTCGCCTTACTTCGACACAAATGGCCATACCCACACCACCGGGCACTACTCCGATGGCGGAACGGGCGGCTCGGGTGGTCGCGGCGGAACCAGATGAAGTGAACACGGGGGGATGATTTTATGACTCCATATGTGAAAACAGCAAGCTACGACATCGGGGCCAGTTTCGCAGC
>CAIKKO010000404.1 GCA_903828025.1 uncultured Sphingomonadales bacterium | reverse complement strand
TGCGGCAGCGATCTGCGGTTTGCTTTGCACCGGCGGGCCCGGCGGCAATCCCCACGGCGCGCTGACAGCGGGCGGGGTCGGCACGGCTGCGGCGGGCGCAGGCCCGGCCGCCTGGGCCGTTGCCACGACTGCGTCATGACCGGGCCGACGGCGCTTGGCCCGGCTGTCCCGATCATCGCGCCCCTTGCCGCCGAGCGCGGCACCAGCTGGCACGAGCCCGGCATCGACCCGTGGCGCGCGCGGATGGGCCAAGGCGTATTGCACGATCTGCGGATCATCGCGGCCGATATCCGCCGCGCGCGGGAAACGGCCGAGATTGGCGGCGGCGGCCTGCTGCGCGGGGGTGAGGCGCGGCATGTAGCGCAGATAGGGCGCGATTCCTGCGGCGAGTTCGGGCGGCATGGTCGCCTGCGCGATGCCGACAGCCTCGTCGCTTTGCCCGGCGATCGCCATGATGAACGTGCGCACGCGCCACGCGCCCCGGTCGCGGCGTTCGAGCAGCGGCTGGATCACGGCCTCTGCCCCGCGCCGGTCCCCGGCGATAACCAGGCTGATCGCATAGCGCCTGCTGGCCTCGTCGTTCGGCCCGGCCGCGAGGGCAAGCTGGTACTGGCGCTGCGCTGCGGCGTTGTCACCAATCAGATCGTAAGCAAGGCCGCGCTCCACCGCCATTTCTGCGCGGGGAAAGTTCGCCTGATCGGCCAGATCGAACCAGCGGATCGCCTCGAACGGCTGATTGGCGCGCAGCATGGCAATGCCGATGCGCGCGCGCACCCCGCCGCTACCGGGCGCAACTTGCTCGGCGCGGGTGAGGAAGCCGATTGCCGCGTCGGTATCGCCGATATCGAGCGCGGCTCCACCGGCATCGACCAGCGCGCTCATGTCACGCGGATCATGCGCAAGGCGCGCCAGCGCTGCGTTGAGCGCGCGCGTCGGGCTGGGCGCGGTCGATTGCACCACCGGCTGGGACACCGACGCGGGCGGCTCGCCCACGTCGTCATCGGGCGCGGCCTGCTGGGCATGGACCGGCACGCAGGCTAGCGCAGCCCAGAGCATCACGCTGCGGGAAACGGTCAGGGACATTCGGGCGAAGCGGCGGATCATCGGGCCGACCTCATCACGGCATGGGACTGAGCTGCAAGGGATTGGCGCCAAACAGGATCAAAGCGACGGCGACCGGCGACAAGCACCGGCCCTCCGCCCATCATGGAGCCTGTCTAGCGGCATTGCCCCCTGATGCCAAAGCCCATTTGCCCGACCACGCGCCGGACCGCAGCGGTTTACTGGTTGTTCTGGCGGCCAAGGAAGCGCGGAATGTTGAGCGCGCTGCCATCTTCGGCATCGCTATCGTCTGGATTGACACGCTCACCGCCGCGCGAAAGGTTGGCCATCCGCTCGAACAGCGTGCTGCCCGCCGGGGTACGCGGGGCCTCTTCCGCTTCCGGATCGGGCTGAGCCCGCCCGAAACGCGGCGGGACCGGCTGCTGATCAGCCTCCCCCAGCGCCAGTTCTCCGGTCCCGGCAGGGGGCGGAGCACCGTGTCCTTCGGAGAGATCGAGCGTCAGATCGAGCGGCTCTTCGGCAGCCGGAGCAGCCTGAGGGGCAGGTTCTGCGACCGGTTGGGGCGGCGTTGCGGCGGCTGCGGGCGCCTGCTGCGCGAAGGCAGGCGGCTCGCTCGGCGCAGCGCGCTGGCCGCCGGGGAATGCCGGGCCGCGCATGCCGCCGACCGTGGCCGGGCGCGCGGCGGATTCGGCCATCTCGCCGGTCTGCTCGATGCCCGTGGCCACCACCGAAACGCGGATCTTGCCATCGAGGTTCGGGTTGAACGCCGAGCCCCAGATGATGTTCGCGTTGGGATCGACCAGTTCGCGAATATGGTTCGCCGCCTCATCCACTTCGAGCAGCTTCATGTCGTCGCCGCCGATGATCGAGATGATCACGCCCTTGGCGCCCTGCATCGAAACGCCGTCGAGCAGCGGGTTGGCGATGGCGCGTTCGGCAGCTTCGAGCGCGCGGTTGGGGCCTTCACCCTCGCCCGTGCCCATCATCGCCTTGCCCATCTCGCCCATCACCGAACGCACGTCGGCAAAATCGAGGTTGATGAGGCCCGGCATGACCATGAGATCGGTGATCGAACGCACGCCCTGCTGCAGCACTTCGTCGGCCAGCTGGAACGCTTCCTTGAAGGTGGTCTCCGCCTTGGCGACGAGGAACAGGTTCTGGTTGGGGATAACGATCAGCGTATCGACGTGCTTCTGCAGCTCGGCAATGCCGCTTTCGGCGGCGCGCATCCGGCGCGTGCCTTCAAACAGGAACGGCTTGGTCACCACCCCCACGGTGAGCACGCCCTTGCGGCGCGCGCACTCGGCGATGACCGGCGCAGCGCCGGTGCCGGTGCCCCCGCCCATGCCCGCCGCGATGAAGCACATGTGCACGCCTTCCAGCGCGCGCTCGATTTCCTCGAGCGTTTCCTCAGCCGCCGCGCGGCCCACTTCGGGGCGCGCGCCCGCGCCGAGGCCTTGCGTCATGTCAGGCCCGAGCTGGATGCGGTTGTCCGCGATCGAGTTGTTGAGCGCCTGCGCATCGGTGTTGACCACGACGAAATCGACACCTTCGATCTTCGCATTGATCATGTTGGCGATGGCATTGCCGCCCGCCCCGCCGACACCGATGACGGTGATGCGCGGCCGCAGTTCGTCAATGGCCGGCGGTCCGATGTTGATGCTCATAGCGCTCTCCCGTTCGGGTCTGCGGGGGCCGGGAATTGTGGCCCGTGGATTAATGGGGTGACTGGTTGTGTGACAAGTTCATGGAACTTTGGCACGGATCGTTGCACCAAATGAGAGTGTCCCCGGCTTTTTCCACAGGTTGGAACGCCTAAACGGTGCAATTGGCGCGCGAAAGCACGGTGGACAGGGGGCCAAACCCGCATCAGAAATACTCCCGCATGGCGCGGTAGACGCGGCTGACAAGGCCAAATCCGCGATAAGACTGCGCCGGGCCCCATGACGGACCGACGCTGCGGATATCGACCGGGTCGGCGGCGGCATAGAGCATCAGGCCGACCAGCGTCGACGAGCTGGGGGTGGCGTGGCCCGGCGGCAGGCCCAGCATCGTCGGCGGCGCGCCGATACGCACCGGGCGGCCGAGCGCGGCTTGCGCATAGTCGGCAAGGCCCGGAAGCTGCGCGCCCCCGCCCGTCAGCACGACCTGCTGGCCGCGCTTGCCCGAAAAGCCCAAGGCTTTCAGCGCGCGGCCAACCTCATCGGCAAAGTGGCCGAGCTGCTGGGTGATCACCGAAACCAGTTCGGCGCGCGGAATGCGGTTCTTGTCATCGGCATGGCGCGCGAGCGGGCCGCCGTGTTCGGGATCGCCGGGCGCGCCCACCGGGATCATCTCGCGGTGGTCGGCCGGGCTGGCCAGCGCCGATCCCGACATGCACTTCAGCCGCTCGGCCTGATAGCGGCGGATGCCGAAGGCCGAGGCGACGGCATCGGTGATGTCGCCCGATCCGAAGGCAATGGCCTGCATGCCCAGCAACATGCCCCCGGCATAGACCGAAACCGTGGTCACTTCTGCGCCGAATTCGATCAGCGCCACGCCCAGTTCGCGCTCTTCGGCAGAGAGGCAGGCATGCCCCGCCGCAATCGGCGAGCCGACCACCGCCTCGACCCGCAGATGCGCGTTCTCGACCGTTTCCTTGAGATTGCGCACCGGCGCGCCATCCGCCAGCATGACATGGATATCGACCCCCAACCGCTCGGCGTGGAGCCCTTTGGGATTGGGCACGCCGTCTGCGCCGTCGAGCGTGTAGTGCGCGGGCTGCGCGTGGAGCACGGTGCGGCCATCGGGCTGGATCACCTCGCGCCCCGCCACCAGCAAGTGCTCGATATCGTCCGCCTCGATCCGCCGCCCGCCAATCTCGACCTCGACCCGCGCGGTGGTGCTGGCCAGCCCCGCGCCCGAACAGCCGATCCACACGCTCTGCACGCTGGCATTGGCCATCTTTTCGGCGCGCTCGATCGCATCGCGCACCGAATGGGTCGCGGCCTGCATATCCGTCACGTAGCCGCGCTTGATCCCCTGCGACTGGCGATGGCCCGAGCCCATGACCACCAGTTCGCCGCTTTCGGTCAGCCCCGCGATCATCGCCGAGACGCGGAACGAGCCGAGGTTGACGGCGGCAAAGACTTTGGTGATCCGGGGAACGGCCATGGCCACGCTCAGTCCTGTGCGGTCTTGGCGGTGACGGGCTTGGGCGCTGCGGAGGCGACTGCCGAACGGGCGCTTTCGGTCTTGGCCTCTGCCTTGGCATCGGCGGCGGCGTGCGCGCTGGCAGCAAGCGCATCGGCGCGGCCGGGCACCCGCATGTAGATCCGATCGGCGCTGCGCATATCGAAGCTGGCAACCTTGCCGCCGAGCAGCCGATCGACCCCGTCCATCCGCGCGAACGTCAGCAGCGCGCTTGCGGCCTCGGTCTCGCCCTCAGGCAGCGCGAGGATCTGGCGGGTCTTGAACGTCAGGTTCCAGCGGCGGTTGCCGATCCATTCGGCCTCTGCCACTTGCAGACGGATCGCGGGCGCGGCATCGAGCAGCTTGGCAAGATCGGGCACGCGCGCGGCCGACCCGCTGCCGGACAGCACCAGCAGCCCGCGTGCCCGCGCCGGGGTCACGGCTTCGAGCGGGTGGCCGGTCTCGTCAATCAGCGTCAGCTTGCCGTCAGCCTTGAGCACCGCATGCGGATTGCGCTCGATCACATCGACCACCAAAGTATCGGGCAGTTGGCGCGAGACGCGCGCGTCCTTCACCCACGAAAGCTCCAGCAACTGCGCGCGCAGCCCCGCGATATCGAGCCGGGGCATCGCCTGATCGCGCTGGCCGAGCACTTTCTCGTAAATCTTGAGCTCGTTCATGCGGTTGACCCCGCGCACTTCGACGCGCTTGACCTCGAACCCGGACTTCGACGCGATCAGCGCCATTTCGGCTTCGGCGAGCACCGGCAACCCCGCCATGCTCGCGACGATCCACGCCAGCACCGCCGCGCCGCCGAGAATGGCGGTCATCGCGATCTTGTGCAGCGTCTCCTCGCTGAACGGCATCCAGCGCATGATCATGTCGATCACCGAGCCGGTCTGCCGCCGCGCCGCCGTCACCTTGCGTTTGGTGCCGCTGGCCTGCGCTGCGCGGCGAACGCCTTTGCCGCCCCGGCGAATGGTCTGCGCCATGGCTCAGGCCTCCTTTTTCGAAGTGGTCAGAGCGTCGGCCACGATGGCCTCGACCAGATCGCCGTAATCCATACCGAGCGCCTTGGCCTGTTCCGGCACGAGGCTGAGCGGGGTCATCCCCGGCTGGGTGTTCACTTCGAGCAGGAACAACCCATCCACGCCCTGCTCGTCATCCCAGCGGAAATCGCTGCGGCTGGTGCCCTTGCAACCCAGCAGCTGATGCGCGCGCAAGGCGATATCCTTGCAGGCCTCGGCGATGTCTTCGGGGATTTCGGCGGGGCAGATATGGTCGGTCATGCCATCGGTGTACTTGGCATCGAAATCGTAGAAGCCGGACTTGGGCTTGAGTTCGGTGACCAGCAACGCCTTGTCCACCAGCACGGCGGTGGTGAGTTCGCGGCCCCGGATAAACGGTTCGGCGAGCAGTTCGTCGAATTCCTGCCACGGGCCGATAGCGTCGCGGCTGATCGGATCGCCGTAGTTGCCGCCTGCGGTCACGATAGCGACGCCGACCGAGGAACCCTCGTTGACCGGCTTGAGCACATAAGGGCGCGGCAGCGGATCGCGGGTGTAGAGGTCTTCGCTGCGCACCATGCGCCCGCCGGGCATGGGGATACCATGCGGCACCAGCGCCTGCTTGGTGAGCTGCTTGTCGATGGCGATGACCGACGTGGCGAGGCCGGAGTGCGTGTAGGTCAGGCCCATAAGGTCCATCAGGCCCTGCACCGTGCCATCCTCTCCCGGCGTGCCATGGAGCGCGTTGAACACCACATCGGGCGCGGCTTCGGCCAGCCGCTGCGCCACATCGCGGCCCATGTCGATGCGGGTGACGCGGTGGCCCTTGGCTTCGAGCGCATCGGCGACGCCATTGCCGGACATGAGCGAAACGGGGCGTTCGCTGGACCAGCCGCCCATGAGGACGGCGATATGGAGTTTGGGCAAGGTCATGCGTTCCTCCCCCATCGGGGGAG
>CAIKKO010000403.1 GCA_903828025.1 uncultured Sphingomonadales bacterium | reverse complement strand
TCTCCAGACCACCTCTAAGCCCCGTGTCAAGCACGGGGCGACGGCGAGGGGGAAGGCTGCCTTCTGATCCGCTCTCAATGCTTTACCAAAGCGGTTATGTTCCGCGAAGCAACAGGATTGCAGCTATTAGAATCGCTGTGATTGCGACGATCGGACCGATTGCGGCTACGATTGCCCAAGGCCAGCCGTGTCGCTTGTAAGTGGCGTAGATCCACTCGTCCCATATCAGGTTGATGATAGACTCAAAGATCGAGTTCATTGCCCAACCATAGCAAGCATGCTGTTGGCTACAACTTGCAGCGCGTCACCCCATCGACCACCCATGGCTCGCCACCAGCGATTGGCCCGTCAGCGCATTGCTCGGGAACGCCGCGAAGAACAGCGCGAGTTCGGCGATGTCGTCCACGGTGGTGAATTCGCCGTCGACCGTCTGGCCGAGCATGACCTTCTTGATCACTTCGTCTTCGCTGATGCCGAGTTCCTTGGCCTGTTCGGGGATCTGCTTGTCCACCAAGGGCGTGCGCACGAAGCCGGGGCAGATCACGTTGGTTCGCACGCCTTTGGGGCCGCCTTCCTTGGCGATCGTGCGGCACAGGCCGAGCAGGCCGTGCTTGGCGGTGACGTAGGCGCTCTTCAAGGGGCTCGCTTCCTTCGAATGGACCGAGCCCATGAACAGGATCGCGCCCGAGCCTTGCTTGTACATATGCGGGATCACCGCCTTGCTGGTGAGGAACGCGCCGTCGAGGTGGATGGCGAGCATCTTCTTCCAATCGGCAAAGGCGAAGGCTTCGATCGGATTGACGATCTGGATGCCCGCGTTGGAGACAAGCACATCAACCGTGCCCCAGGCCGCGACCACGGCGGCGACACCCGCGTTCACTTGGCTCTCGTCGGTCACGTCCATCGCAACGGCCATGGCGGCGCCTGCATGTTCGGCGTTGATCGCATCGGCGGCGGCCTGCGCGGCCTCAAGCTTGAGATCTGCGATGGCGACTTTGGCCCCGGCGGCGGCGTAGCGGTGCGCGATGGCGAGGCCGATGCCGCTGGCGGCGCCGGTGACGATGGCGATCTTGTTTTCAAGGTTCATGGGGGAGGCTCCGGATTGGATGGGGTCAGGCGAGATCGAGGGTAACGATTCCGCTCTCGGGTAAGTTCCGCTGTTTCCAGCGCGGGCTGGCGAAAGAGTGTTCGACATCGCGGCGGCCGGAATTCCAGTGGTCCTCGATGGTCGTGCGCGAGAATTCGTAGTCCTTGCCCTGCGATTCGTAATCCTCGCTCCGGTTGATCAGGTGCAGGATCGTGACGGGATAATCGCGCGCCTCGCCGATCAGCGCGGCCAGATCGGGGTCGTCCTTGAGGTTTTCGGGCAGGCGCGCGGCGAGGCGCGAGGCGGCGCTGGCCATAGTCTCAAGCCGCTTTTGCAGATCGGTGGTGAGCCGGGTGCGGCTGGAAAAGCGGATGTCCTTCTCGCGCTGCGCCGCCTCTGCCAGCGTGCGCGGCATCATCCCGCGCGCGCTGAACAGATCGACCTGAAACACGAGCAGCGGCCCGGTGCCCTCGCGCATGTCGAGCACATATTGCAGCGGGGTGTTGGAAACGATGCCGCCATCCCAATAGGGCTCGCCGTCGATCATCACCGCCGGAAAGCCCGGCGGCAGCGCGCCGCTGGCCATCACGTGTTCGGGCCCGATCAGGCGTTCGCGGTTGTCGAAATAGGTGAAGTTGCCGCTGAGCACGTTCACCGCGCCGACGCTGAAACGCATGGGGCCGGTGTTGAGCAGATCGAAATCGACCAGTTCGAGCAATGTCTCGCGCAGCGGCGCGGTATCATAAAGGCTGGTCGCTTCGGGTGAGCCGGGCAGGGAGAGCCAGGGCGGGACCGCGCGCGGGGTGAAGAATCCGGGAATGCCGGTCATCGCCACGATCCCGGCGGCGGCTTCGTTGAAGATCCGGCGGCCCCAGCCTTCGGCAAACGGCGCGGGGAAGGGGACGCGCGCGGAGGCGCGGTCCCAGAAGGTGCGCAGCCGCTCGATCCGGCGTTCGGGCGGGTTTCCGGCGATCAGCGCCGCGTTGATCGCCCCGATGGAAATGCCCGCGACCCATTCGGGATCATGCCCCGCATGCTCCAGCGCTTCGAACACCCCGCCCTGATAGGCTCCGAGCGCGCCGCCGCCTTGCAGCACGAGCACGCAGCGTTCCTGGTCTGTCTGTTTGCTAGCCATTGTGCCCGAGTCCTTGCGGTGTCTGGCCCCCGGCGCCTCTTGTGCATCGCAGCGAGGACTTGGCAAGCGGTGATCCGCAACAGGAACATCGGCAGGCTCCCTTTTCATTCACCGCGCGCGGGCCTACATGGCCCTGACCATGGCCCGTCCCACTCCGCTCGCATTCGACAAAGCCAAGATCGTCGCGCAGAACCGGCGCGCGCGGTTCGACTATTTTATCGAGGAAGTGTTCGAGGCGGGCATCGCCTTGACCGGGACCGAAGTGAAGTCGCTGCGCTTTGGCGATGGCTCGATTGCGGAGAGCTATGCCGAAGTGAAAAACGGCGAAGTGTGGCTGGTCAATTCCAATGTGCCCGAATTCAGCCACGGCAACCGCTTCAACCACGAACCCAAGCGCCCGCGCAAGCTGCTGCTGAAAGAGCGCGAGATCGCCAAGTTCCACGGCGCGGTGGAGCGCAAGGGCATGACGCTGGTGCCGCTTTCGGTCTATTTCAACGGCCGGGGCCGCGCGAAAGTCGAACTCGCGCTCGCCAAGGGCAAGAACAACGCCGACAAGCGCGCGACCACCAAGGACCGCGATTGGCAGCGCGACAAGGCGCGGATCATGCGTGAGCATGGCTAAGCCTTGGCGCGAATGGCTGGCCGTGACGGGCGGCGTGCTGGCCAGCGCGCTCCTGCTCTGGCTGGTCTCGCGCGAGCCGGTGCTGGCGCTGGCCTATGCCGGCGGCACCAGCTGCCTCGCCGCCGCGCTGTTTTTCGCGCTGCGCCAGCGGGGTGAGCCTGAAACCGCCGAATTTGCCGCGCCCGACTGGTCGGTCACGCATGCCGCGATCGACCGGGGCACGCAGGCCATGGCGATTATCGACCGGGCCGGGCGGCTGGCCTGCGCCAACGCGCGCTTTGCCGAATGCTTCGGGATCGGCACGGCCCCCCCGCGCCTGCCGATCGAGGCGGCGCAGCAAGAGGCGGTCGATGCCGCCGCGCGCGCTGCATGGCGCGATGGGCAGGCCGTGGTCGAACCGATCGATGCAGCAGGGGTGCAGTGGCGGCTCCAGATCGACCGCGCCGGGCGCGGCGAGGACTTTCTGGTCTGGCGGCTCGAGCCCGTCGTCCGGCACGATCCGCTGGCCGAGGCGATGGACCATGTCGGCGGCAAACTGGGCCGGGCCTTGGCGCGCGAGGGCATTCAGGCGGCGATTGTCGCGCCGGATGGCCGGATACATGCCGCCAACCCGCTGTTCACCGCGCGCGCTGCTGGCGATGCCGAGGCCGACATCGTCGGGACCGATTTTGTCGGTTACTTCAATGCCGACGAGCAGGAGCGCATCTTCTACACGCGCGAAGGCACCAAGGGCGCGCCGGTCCGCCTGATCCATGTGCCGGTTGCCGATCCGGACGAGGCGGCCAAAGGTACGGTCGCCGCCGATCCCGCGCAGACCGCCTCGCTGTTTCTGCTGATCGACAACCAGGGCGGCGTGGGCGATGCCCGCACCGGCTTGCCGCAGATCGAGGCGTTGCTCTCGCGCTTGCCGCTGGGCCTTGCCATGACCGACCGCGACGGCCGGTTCCTGTTTGCCAACAAGGCGTTCCTGCGCGCCGCCGGGCATGATGAGAGCGGCCCGCCGCCCTATCCGTCGGATCTTGTTATCCGCGAGGACAAGGGCGCAATCGCGGATGCTGTCCGCCGCTTTGCCCAAGGGGCGAGCGGAGCGGGTGATGTCGCGGTGCGGCTGCGCACGGCGCCGGAAGACCCGGTTTCGCTCAGCCTTGCGGGCGTGCGCGGGCTGGGCGAGGGCGCGGTGATCCTCAGCCTCAAGGATTCGTCGGA
>CAIKKO010000402.1 GCA_903828025.1 uncultured Sphingomonadales bacterium | reverse complement strand
GGCGCAATGAGCCAGGAAGAGACCTGCCGGACCTGCGAGGCGATCTTTGCCGACCATCTCGGCGGCCACCCGCTGATGACCAATGCCAGCCACATCCGCGGCTCGGCATGGATCAATTTCCCGCGGGTGCTGTGCCACCAGTGGTATGACGGCAACCTGATCCTGCTCGGCGACGCGGCGCACACCGCGCACTATTCGATCGGTTCGGGCACCAAGCTGGCGTTCGAGGATGCGATCAAGCTGGCGCAAGTGCTGGCCGACAGCGACCTGCCGCTGGCAGAGGGCCTCAAGCAATATCGGGATGAGCGCCATGTCGAGGTGCTCAAGCTGCAGAGCGCCGCGAAGAATTCGATGGGCTGGTTCGAGGATGTGGACCGCTATCTCCACTTCGATCCGTTGCAGTTCACTTATGCCCTGCTCACCCGCAGCCAGCGCGTCAGCCATGAGAACTTGCGGCTGCGCGATCCGGCGTGGCTGGCGCAGCTGGAAAAGGCCTTTGCCGAAAAGGCCTTCGGCCATCCGGTCGACAAGCCGATACCGCCGATGTTCACGCCGTTTCACTTGCGCGGGATGGAAGTGGCAAACCGCGTTACCGTCTCGCCCATGGCGATGTATAGCGCGGCAGACGGCGTGCCGACCGACTTCCACCTCGTGCACTATGGCGCGCGGGCTTTGGGCGGCGCGGGGCTGGTGTTCACCGAGATGACCTGCGTCTCGCCCGAAGGCCGGATCACGCCGGGCTGCACCGGGCTCTACAGCGACGAAGCCGAGGCGGCATGGCGGCGGGTGGTGGACTTCGTCCACACCAGCAGCCCTGCGAAAATCGCGCTGCAACTGGGGCATAGCGGCGCGAAGGGCTCCACCCGGCTGGGCTGGGATGCGATCGACGCGCCGCTGGAAGAGGGCAACTGGTCCTTGATCGCGGCCTCGCCCGTGCCGTGGTCCGCCGCCAACCAGACCCCGCGCGAAATGACCCGCGCGGACATGGACACGGTGCGCGACCAGTTCGTGGCCGCGACGCAGCGCGCGGTGCGCGCCGGGTTCGACATGGTCGAGTTCCACGCCGCGCATGGCTACCTCATTTCCAGCTTCATCACCCCGGTGCTCAACCGGCGCAGCGACGACTATGGCGGCAGCCTCGAAAACCGGCTGCGCTATCCGCTCGAAGTGTTCCGCGCGATGCGCGCGGTCTGGCCTGCGGAAAAGCCGATGTCGGTGCGCATTTCCGCGACGGACTGGATCGGCGAAAGCGGCATGACCGCGCGCGATGCGGTCGAGGTTGCCCGCGCGTTCCGCGATGCGAGTGCGGACCTGATCGACGTTTCCACCGGGCAGACGACGAAGGAGGCACGGCCGGTCTATGGCCGGATGTACCAGACGCCGTTTGCCGATCTGATCCGCAACGAACTGGACGTGCCGGTGATGGCAGTGGGCAACATTTTCGAGGTCGATCACGTCAACTCGATCCTCGCTTCGGGCCGCGCGGACCTGTGCGCGCTGGGCCGTCCGCACCTGATTGATCCGGCGTGGACGCTGCGCGCCGCAGCGGAACTGGGCAGCGATGCAATCCTCGTCCAAGTGGATGCGCTCTCCGTGGAGCAAGTCCAGGCTCTGACAGTGGAATTGGTTTCGGGGCTAGAGGGTGCTGGGG
>CAIKKO010000401.1 GCA_903828025.1 uncultured Sphingomonadales bacterium | reverse complement strand
GCCTCGACGAGCGGGGGGGCAAGCCAGCGGCCGCGGGGCGGTGGCATTTCGGTGAGGTTGATCACCTCGATCGCAGGGAGACTTGCGCCGCCAAAGCGGCTCGGCAGTACCAGCCGCCGGTAGCGACCCGCCTCGGCCATCTGCAGGCTCTCGAGCGCAGGCGTCGCGCTGGCGAGCACCACTGGTACATGTTCGAAGTGCCCGCGCATTACCGCCACATCGCGCGCATTATAGCGCACGCCGTCGTCCTGCTTGAACGAAATCTCGTGCGCCTCGTCGACCACGATCAGCCCCAGATCGGGGAACGGCAGGAACAGCGCCGAGCGCGCGCCGACCACCACTTTCGCCCCGCCGAACGCGACATGCCGCCACGCGCGCCGCCGCTCCGAGGCCTTGAGCGACGAATGCCACAGGACGGGGGCCGCGCCGAAGCGCGCTTCGAAGCGGCTGAGGAACGCGGCGGTCAGCGCGATTTCGGGGAGCAGCACCAGCACTTGCCGCCCTCCCTCCAGCGCGGCGGCCACCGCTTCGAAATAGGTCTCGGTCTTGCCCGAGCCGGTCACGCCGTCGAGCAGGAAGGGCTGGAAGCGGCGCGCTTTGACCGCTGCGACCATTTCGGCGGCGGCTTCGGCCTGCTCCGCTGAAAGATCGGGCTGCGCGAACTGCGGATCGGGTTCGGGATAGGGGCGGTCGCTGTCCACCGTCACGGCCTCGATCAGCCCGGCCCCCAGCATGCCGCGCAGCACGCCTTCGGAAACGCCAGCGATTTCCGCCAGCTCGCGCATCGTGGCCTGCTCGCCGTGGAGCAGATCGAGCGCGAGCAGGCGCTGCGGGGTCATCCGCGCGGGTTCCTCGCCGGTCAGGCGGTATTCGGTGAGCGTGCCGCCCCCGCGCAGCGCCGCACTGCTGGACAGCGCCATGCGGGCAACCGAAGCCAGCGGGGCGAGGTAGTAGTCCGCCACCCACTCGATCAGGCGGCGCAAGGGCGCGGGCAGCGGCGGCACGGGCAGCACCTCGAGCAGCTTGCGCAGCTTGTTTTCGGGATAAGGATCGGCGGGAAGATGCCCCTCATCCCACACCACGCCCACGATCTGGCGGGGCCCGAGCGGCGCGAGCACGACGCTGCCCGGCACAACAGCCATGCCCTCGGGCACCCGGTAGTCGAGCGGGCCGAGCGCGGCATTGAACACGAGGCAGCGGACGCGGGTCATCGCTTGGCGTCTAGTCGTTCTGGCGCGCACGGGCAAAGGGGGGCCGATCAAGGCGCGCGCGATTGTCAGGGTACAAAGCTCGGAGCAACGCGCTATAGGCACGGCAGAATCACCAGAAGGACCGCTCCCCATGAAATTCTTCGTCGACACTGCCGATACCGCCGACATTGCCGATCTCGCCGCCACCGGGCTGCTCGATGGGGTGACCACAAACCCCACGCTGATCGCCAAGGCGGGCCGTGATTTCATCGAAGTGACGCGCGAGATCTGCGGCCTCACCAGCGGCCCCGTTTCCGCCGAAGTTATCGCGCTCGATCACGCCGGGATGATGCGCGAGGCCGAAATCCTGCGCAAGATCGCCGACAACGTGTGCATCAAGGTACCGTTGACCATCGACGGGCTCAAGACCTGCAAGGCGCTCACCAGCGAAGGCACCATGGTCAACGTCACGCTGTGCTTCTCGGCCAATCAGGCGCTGCTCGCCGCCAAGGCCGGCGCGACGTTCGTCTCGCCCTTCGTCGGCCGCCACGATGACAACGGCTTCGATGGCATGGACCTGATCCGCGACATCCGCCTGATCTATGACAACTACGCGTTCGGCACCGAGATTCTCGTCGCCTCGATCCGCCACGGTGTCCACATTCTGGAAAGCGCCAAGATCGGTGCAGACGTGATCACCGCGCCCCCCGCCGTGATCAAGGGCCTGTTCAAGCATGTCCTGACCGAAAAGGGCATCGAGGGCTTCCTTGCGGATTGGGCCAAGACCGGGCAGTCTATCGACTGATATTGGTTTTGGATTTGGACTGACTTTGGCCGACGATACCCCTCTCGATCAGTTCCGCGCGGTGCTTGCCGGCACCGCGCGGGCCGTTGCCGATGTGCCCGAGGTGGAGGTGGCGTGGACCGCCGATGCGCCGAGCCAATCGGGCACCAACATGCGCTTGCCGATGCCCGGCCGCGCGCTGCCCGCCGCGCAAGTGGCCGAGGCGCGCGGGTTTGCCGATGCCATGGCGCTCAGGCTCAGGCTCCATGACGAGCCGCTGCACAATCGCGGGGCGCCCGCCGAGCCGCTGGCGCGCGCGTGCTACGATGCCATCGAGCAAGTCCGCTACGAAGCGGCGGGCTCTGACGGCTATGCCGGGATGCGCGGCAATCTCGATGCCGCGACCACGATGCGCATGGCGTCCGACCCTATCGCCCGCGCCGCGCGGCCTGAGGATGTTCCGCTGCCGTCTGCGCTGGCCATGCTGCTGCGCGAGAAGCTGACCGGCCAGCCCGTTCCCGCGTCCGCCGAAGTGGGCACCGCGATGGTGCGCAGCTGGATCGAGGCGCGCGCGGGCGCGGACCTTGTCGGGCTTGCCGATGTGATGGGCGATCAGAAGGCGTTCCAGAACCTTGCCCTCGAAATGCTCGGCCACCTCGACCTCACCAAGTCGAACGATGATGCCGACGACGGCGGTGACGAGGATGAGGGCGAGCAGGCCGACGATCAGGACGACGACCAGCCCGACGCGTCGGAGGATTCGGCGGATCAGCAGCCCAGCGAGATCGCGGGTGACACCACCGAAGGCGACGACGAGGGCGAAGACCAGCAGGATGTCGAGCGGCCCGAGGAATCGGCCGATGCCGACATGGCCGACGAAGGCGAGGAGGGCATGCTCCCCACGCGCCCGAACCGGCCGTGGACCGACTTGCCGGACAGCTGGGAGTACAAGTCCTTCACCACCAGCTTCGACGAGGTCGTCTCGGCCACCGAGCTCTGTGATGAGGAAGAGCTGACCCGGCTGCGCGCTTATCTCGATGCGCAATTGAAGGGCTTGCAGGGGATCGTGACGCGGCTGGCCAACCGGCTGCAGCGGCGGCTGATGGCCCAGCAGAACCGCTCGTGGGATTTCGATCAGGAAGAAGGCCTGCTCGATGCCGCGCGGCTGGCGCGCGTGGTGATCTCGCCCGGCCATTCGCTGTCGTACAAGATCGAGCGCGATATCCAGTTCAAGGATACCGTGGTCACTTTGCTGATCGACAATTCGGGCTCGATGCGCGGGCGGCCGATCTCGATTGCGGCGATCAGTGCCGATATCATGGCGCGCACCTTGGAGCGCTGCGGGGTCAAGACCGAGATCCTCGGTTTCACCACCCGCGCGTGGAAGGGCGGCCAATCGCGCGAGGCGTGGCTGGCGGGTGGGAAGCCAGCCCATCCGGGCCGTCTCAACGACTTGCGTCACATTGTTTACAAGAAGGCTGATGAACCCTGGCGCCGCGCGCGCAAGAACCTTGGCCTGATGATGCGCGAAGGCCTGCTCAAGGAAAACATCGACGGGGAGGCGCTGCTCTGGGCTCACACCCGCCTGCTCGCACGGCAGGAGGATCGCCGCATCCTCATGGTCATTTCCGACGGCGCGCCGGTCGACGATTCGACGCTGTCGGTCAATTCCGCAGGCTACCTCGAACAGCATTTGCGGCGCGTGATCGACTGGATCGAAAAACAATCGCCGGTGCAACTGGTCGCCATCGGCATCGGCCATGACGTCACGCGCTACTACCGCCGCGCGGTCACGATCATGGATGTCGAACAACTGGGCGGCACGATGGTCGAGCAGCTCGCGGGGCTATTCGAAGATGATTGACCCCCAAAAAATCCTGCAATCGGAGAGATGCCCATGAATGTTTCTGAAGCCGTTTTGTCGCGCCGTTCGATCCGCGTATTCAAGGATACCCCGGTGCCGCTCGACGTGCTGCGCCGGGTGATGGACACCGCACGCTGGTCGCCCTCGGGCTGCAATTTCCAGCCTTGGGAAGCGACGATTCTGACCGGCGAGCCCCTCAAGGCCTTGCAGGGGAAGATGCTGGTAACCCCGCCGCAAGACCCGCGTGAATACAGCTGGGACGATCCCGAAGTGATCCCCCAGTGCCTCGCCCGCCTGCACGGCGTAGGCAAGTCGATGTATGGCGCGATGGGTATCGGCCGCGATGACGGGGAGGCGCGCAACAAGTTCATGGCGAGCAATTTCGAATCGTTCGGTGCCCCCGCAGTGCTGATGTGCTATTTTGATCGCCGCATGGGGCCGCCGCAGTGGTCGGACGTGGGCATGTGGCTGCAGACGATCATGCTGCTGCTGCGCGGCGAGGGGCTCGACAGCTGCCCGCAGGAAGCGCTTTCGCTGCATGCCAAGCTGATCAAGGACTTCCTCGGCGTTTCTGATGAAACGCATATCTTCTTTTGCGGCATTGCCATCGGCTACCGCGATGCGGAGGCACCGGTGAACAACTTCGAGCGCGAGCGCGAATCCGTCGACGGCAACGTTAAGTTCCTCGGGTTCTGAGCAAACACGTGCGCTGCGCCATAGGCAGCGGCGCACGAGCAGGCTAAACCTCGCTTGCGCCGGTTGCCAGACCTGCGCTCTGGCGGGGGAGCTTGATGCCTGAGACCAAAGGCAGTGCGGTGCAGGGGCTGCGGCAGGGCGTGCGCCAGCTTGGCTGGCAGCGCCTCGCCGTGGCGGCACTGCTGCTCGGCCTTGCGCTGTTCACTGCGCTGCGCAGCTGGCAACTGCCGCTGCTGGGTGACGCCGAGAGCGTGCTCTACGATATCCGCGCGGCCTATTTCGCGCCGCCCACCGATACCGACAAGCGCGTCGTGCTGGTGGTTTACACCGCCGATACCAACCGCAAGACCGGCCAGATCTCGCCGGTGGACCGCACCGTGTTGGCGCAGGCGCTCGCGCAGATCGAGGGGATGGGGGCCAAGGGTGTCGGCATCGACGTGCTGTTCGACAGCCCGCAGGATGACGACCCGCTGCTCCAGGCCGCGCTGCGCGGCATGACCACGCCGGTGTTCCTCGCCTATGCCGACACGCGCACCAATCCCGAGGCAATCACGTTTGAGCAGGAGCAGGACCTCAAGCGGTATGTCGCGGCGGTGCACACGCCCGAGGTTGGCCCGGCGAGCATTCTGCTCGAAACCGACAATGACCGGGTCGCGCGCCACTGGCCGCACCAGTATGCCGGGCTGCCGCCGCTGCTCTCGGTGGCGCTGACCCGTGCAACGCCTGATGCCGATCCGGCTTTCGCGCACTATACCGGCCGCATCCGTTACCGCGTGCCCACCGCGAGTGACCGTCCGGTGTTCGACAAGATCCCCATCGACGTTCTCGCCGATCCGGCCACCGCGCCGCTCGTTGCCGCGACGATCAAGGGTCGCTATGTGCTGATCGGCGGCGATTTTGCCGATTTTGACCAGTTCGATACGCCGCTGACCCGCACCGGGGTCGCCGCGCGGCTGAATGGCGGCCAGTCGCGCATGATCGGGGTCGAGGTCCATGCCTCGATGCTCGCGCAATTGCTCGACAAGGCGCTGCCGCGCGTGGTGCCGGGCTGGGCTACAGTGCTGGGCAGCCTGCTCGCGATCGGGCTGGGCGTGGCGACCGCCGCCGCGCGCGCGCGGCCCTGGCAGCTCGCGCTGGCGGTGGTGGTGCAGCTTGCGTTCTTCGCCGCCGGCCCGTTCCTCGCCGAGCGCGCCGGGTTCGATACTTTGGGCCTTCCGGCAGTCGGCTGGGCGGTCGCCTGGCTGATCGCTTATACTGCCGTGAGCGCAGCGCTGCGCGCGATCAACGCGGCGCAGCGCGAATTTGCGCAAGGCGCGCTGGGCAAATACCTCCCGCGTTCGGTCGCGGCGGAGATATTGCGCAATCCCGAACGGCTGCGGCTGCACGGCGAAAAGCGTGCAATCTTCTGCCTGTTCAGCGATCTGGAGGGCTTCACCAAGCTGACCCACGCGGTCGAGGCGGAAATGATCGCGCAGTTGCTCAACGATTATCTCGACCGGCTTTCCGCCGTGGTGCTCGAACATGGCGGCACGCTCGACAAGTTCGTCGGTGATGCGGTTGTCGCGTTCTGGGGCGCGCCGATTGCCTATCCCGATGACGGCGCGCGCGCGGTGAAAGCGGCCATCGCGATGTATCACGCCGGCGAGGATTTCCGCCGTGCCGCGCCGCCGGGGGTGCCGCCGATTGGCCGCACGCGTGTGGGCGTGCATTTCGGCGAGGCGATTGTCGGCAACTTCGGCGGTGACGGGCGCATCCAGTACACCGCGCTGGGCGATGCGATGAACACCGCCGCGCGGCTCGAAAGCGCGAACAAGCCGCTCGACACCACCGTTCTGGTGAGCCGCGAAGCTCTTGAGCGGATGGGGGACGGTTCCGGTTTGGACGATTTCCGCCCGATGGGTACGATCTCGCTGCGCGGCCGCGCGACGCCGGTCGAGGTCTTTGAGCCGGTGCCGAATTCTGCGCCCGAGGCGCGCACGCTTGCCGCCGAGCTTGTCGCCGCGCATGCTGCAGGAAATCGCAGCGAAGTGCTGGCGCTCACAGCGCGAATCGATGGCGCGGAGCACAAGGATGCGGCGCTGGCCAATCTGGCCCGCCGCCTCACGAAGTTGAATGAAGGAGAGAGCTATGTGCTTGGCTAAACGCACCCTCGCTGTGGGAGCCCTCATCGTCGCCAGCCTCGGCTGCAGCGCGGTGGCTGAGGCGCAGGCCGTGGTCATCCGTTCGACCGGGCCTTCGGCGGCGGCCTATCCGATGGGGCGCAAGCTGCCTGCGGGCGCAAGCGTGGTGCTCAAGGCCGGCGATCAGGTGACGGTGATCGACCAGGCCGGCTCGCGCGTGCTCGCCGGGCCCGGTGCCTTCAAGCTCGACAATGCGGTGAACCGCGATGCGGGCGGCGGCAACACCGCGCTCGCCAGCCTGATCGCGCGCGGCGGGGCGCGCACCCGCACCGGGGCCGTGCGCGGCGATACAGACGTGCCCACCGAAGCCACCGCGCCGGACAACGTGTGGTATGTCGATGTCAGTCGCGGCGGCACGGTGTGCATCGCCGATCCGGCCCAAGTCGTGCTGTGGCGCCCCAACCGCGCCGAGACGGGCAACGGCACGCTGTTCGCCGCCGATGGCACTCCCGCCGAAGTCACCTTCCGCGCGGGCAGCGCGATCAAGCTCTGGCCGGTCGCCACGATGCCGGTGATCGACGGGCAGACCTACCGCTTCACCAGCCCGGTCGGCCAGACGGTCAAGATCACCGCGCGGCTCCTGGCCAGCGTGCCGGACGATGCGGTGGCGGTGGCGAGCGCGCTCGCCGAGAAGGGCTGCACCGCGCAGCTTGATGTGCTCGGGCATGCGGGGGCGGCGGCGGCGGAATAAGCCAGCGCCCTTGACCATGCGCCGCACGGGCTGGCAGAGCGTTGGGCTATGGAGACACCTGCCCCGCTCACCCTGTTCAACAGCCTGACCCGCTGCGCAGAACCGTTCGTACCCGTCCATCCCGGTGAGGCGCGCGTCTATTCGTGCGGGCCGACGGTCTATAACTACCCGCATATCGGCAACATGCGCGCCTATGTGTTCGCCGATGTGCTGGGGCGCACGCTGAGCTTCAAGGGCTACACGCTCACCCACGTTATCAACATCACCGATGTCGG
>CAIKKO010000400.1 GCA_903828025.1 uncultured Sphingomonadales bacterium | reverse complement strand
GAGCGCGCCAGATCGGGCTCGATCACCGGCTGGCCGGTCACGGGATCGTGCATGCCCTGCACGATCATCGCTTCGAGCGAAGCTTCGAGCGTCAGCACCGCCAGCCGGTCCGCCGGGCCGCACACTCTCGCGACGATCAGCCCGCCGAGATCGGCGCGCAGCAGATCGACAAGCCGTTCGTGCTCGGTCGTCTGGAGCACGGCCTGCGCCAGACCGGACAGGATCGGCAGCGGATGCGCGATGCTGATGCCATCTTCGAGCAGGGCGTGGAGCAGGCGTGTCATCGCGCCGAGCGAGAGCGGCTGCGGATGGACCGTTTCGACCAGCCCCGGCGCGCGCTCACGCACCCCATCGAGGATCGCGCGCACTTCATCGGGGCCGAGCAAGGCCTGCGGGCGTTCACTCAGCAGCTGGTTGAGATGGGTGGCGACAACCGTGCTGGCGTCAACAGTGAGGAACCCCTCCGCAATCGCATGGTCGCGCTGCGCCGGATCAATCCAGATCGCCGGGCAGCCGAAGCTGGGATCGGTGGTTTCATCGCCGCGCAGGCTGTGGCGCGGGTTCGCTTCGCCGGCGTGGATAGCGAGCACGCGGTCGGGCTGGATGCTCGCTCCGCCGAGGCCAACGCCGCCCAGCAGGATGCGATAGGCATTGGGCATGAGATCGAGCGAATCGCGCACGCGGAACTGCGGCACGACAAAGCCGAACGTCTGGCTGAGCTGCTTGCGCACGCCGGTGATGCGCGCGACCAGCGGCGCGCCGCGCTTTTCGTCGACAAGGTGGACCAGCCCGTAGCCCAGCTCGATGGTCACCAGCGTGTGATCGGAAACCTCCTCCAGCGTGATCCGCGCCGGATCGACCGGCTCGATTGCCGCAATCACCGGCTGCGCCAGCCGTTCGGCGCGCTTGCGCAAGTTCCACCAGATCCAGCCCGCGATGCCCGCAGCAGGCAGAAACACGATCTGCGGCATGGCCGGGATCATGCCGATGGCGGCAAGGATCACCGCGACCGGCAGCCAGGTGCCGGGGGACGCGAACTGCCCGCCGATCTGTCCCGCCAGATCGCGCGTATCCGAAACGCGCGTGACGATGACGGCAGCGGCAATCGAAAGCAGCAGCGAGGGGACTTGCGCCACCAGCGCATCACCCACCGCCAGCGTGATATAGCGGCTGGCCGATTCCTCGGCGGTGAGGCCGTGGCTGAGCATGCCGAGAGTGAAACCGGCGATGATATTGACGCCCAGGATCAGCAATGCGGCAACCGCATCGCCTTTCACGAACTTGCTGGCACCGTCCATCGAGCCATAAAAATCGGCCTCGGTCGCGACTTCGCGGCGGCGGGCCTTGGCCTCTTCCGCGCTGAGCAGCCCGGCGGCGAGATCGGCGTCGATCGCCATCTGCTTGCCGGGCAAGGCATCGAGCGTGAAGCGCGCCGAGACTTCGGAAACGCGGCCCGCGCCCTTGGTGACGACCATCAGGTTGATGATCATCAGGATCATGAACACGAACAGCCCGACCGCGAAATTGCCGCCGATCAGGAATGCGCCGAAGCTTTCGATCACATGGCCTGCCGCCGCGCCGCCAAGGTGGCCATTGACCAGCACAATGCGCGTGGAAGCAACATTGAGCGAGAGCCGCAGCAAGGTCGCGAACAGCAGCACCGAGGGAAAGGCCGAGAAATCGAGCGGCTTGAGCGCGTTCATCGCCGCCATCAGGATCGCAACCGAAAGCGCGATATTGAGCACGAAGAACGCATCGAGCATGAACGCCGGGATCGGCATGATCATCAGCGCGATGAGGATCAGGATACCGGCGGGAAG
>CAIKKO010000399.1 GCA_903828025.1 uncultured Sphingomonadales bacterium | reverse complement strand
GCTCTCTCCCCTGAAGGGGAGAGAGCGAAGACACAGCCCTCACCCCAGCAGCCGCTCGCCCTTTTCGCGGATCGCGCTTTCGATCATGCCGCGCGCAAAGCCCATGCCTGCCGGGATCTCCACCTCGAAATCGAGCGCGGTCTCCTCGATCGTGGCGCTGCACGGGATGGTATAGCCCATCGCGCTGACCGAAATCGCCAGCGTATCCGCGCCGGTCCATTCGGCCTCAAGCGTGGCAAGGCTGCCGAGCAGCCCTTTGGCCTTGTCCTCGGCATCGCCCAGCCGGGCGTGCATGCGGCGGCGCACTTCGTCCTTGCCGAGTGTGTGCGGGATCGAAACGCGCATCAGCCTTGCGCCTTGGGTGCCTGAAGCTGCGGTGCAGCCAAACCCGGGGCCTGCTCCACCCCCCCATCCAGCCCTGGCCCATACTTGTAATCCAGAAACCGCCCGCGCACCGCCAGCGCATCGAGATCGCCTGCCGCAAGCTGGCGCGTCACCGCGTCGATTTCCGCGCTGATCTTGCCGAGTCCGTCCGCCAGCTGCTGGTCCGCCGTGCGCCCATCGCGCGTCTCGCGCCTGAGGTTGGGCGGAATGCGGCGATAGCTTTCGACCATGCCGGGCAAATGCTCGCCCACCAGCTTGCGCACTTCGGACACCGCCGGTTCGGCCGGATCGACCCCTTCGAGCTGCAACCCCAGCCCATCAAGCTGCACCCCGATCTGGTCGATCAGGTTCACCGCCGGCGCGGGCAGCGCGGGCCGCTGCGCCTCCAGCCACAGCTCGGTGCGCGCGACCATGCTGCGCGCATCGCCGCGATTGAGCGCGGCCAGTTCGGGCACTTTGAGCCGGGGAAACGCGGCGAGCACACCCACGGCGGCAACCAGCGCCGCAAAGGTCACCACCAGCCCGGTAAACCCGATCCCGTCGATCACCAGCCCCGCGACCAGCGCCGCAAACAGGATCGCCATCACCGCAAAAGCCATCCGTGCCGCCTTGCGCGCCAGATGCAGCCGCTTCAGTTCCGCCGAGCGCTTGCCGATCGAGCGCACCGGAACGCGCCGCCCGCCCGCACGCTGGTGCTGCAAGCTGGACCGCGCTTCGGCCAGAATGCGGCTGCTGTCAGACGCGTCTGCCATCGCCATATCAGCCTTCGAGGCTCAGTAGCGGAGACGTCGCGTCCCCCGCCAGCTTGGCCTGCGCGGCACCCTCCGCGCGCGCGATATAGCCCTTGGACTTTTCCACCTCGCCCGAAAGCGTGTCCACCGTCTGCTTCATCGCATCGAGCGCTTTCAGCTTGAAGCTGTCGATCGTGTCCATCGTCTCGTAGATGTTCTGGAACGCGCGCTGCAGCGTTTCCAGCGGGATCGTGGAGGAGGCCGCCATTTCGTGGATCTTGCCGGTCTGCTCGCGCAGCAGCTTGCCGGTCGATTCGATGATGTTCGCGGTGGTGGTGTTGAGCGCGGTGATCTGCGCCAGCACCAGCCGCTGGTTGGTCATCGCCTGCGCCACGGTCACGGCGGTGCGCAGCGCGGCCACGGTCGTGGTGCCCGCGCGGTCGACGCCTTTCACCAGCTCGACATTGTTCTTCTTGACCAGATCGAGCGCGAGATAGCCCTGCACCGTCACCGCCATTTGCGTCAGCAGATCCTGCGTGCGCTGGCGGGTGTAGAACAGCGCGGTCTCCCGGATCGCCTTGGCCTTGGCCGGATCGCTGTGATCGCAATCGAGCGCGGCGTCTTCCAGCTTCTGATCAAGCACCTTGGAAATGTGGATCATCTGCTCCAGATTGCCCATCGCTTCCCACAGCTTGCCGCGCTCCACGTCGATCGCGGCGTTGTCCATCAGCAGCTCGTCCTTGCCCGAAGCCAGCCGGTCGAGGATCGCCTTGATGTGGCCTTGCGCGGAGGTGTAGCCGTCGAAATAGGTCTTCAGCTTGTTGCCGAACGGAATGATCCCGAGGAACTTGCGCGGGGCGGACAGATTGCCCTGCCGACCCGGATCAAGCTCCTCCACCGTGCGGCGCAGCGCCGCGAGATCGGCGCCGACGCCCGAATCCTTGTCCATCGCGCGCACCGGCCGATCCAGAAACCGGTTCGACATGCCCGCCGCCGCCGCGATCTCCTTGCGGCCCATATTGGACAGCTGATCGACGCGCTTGCCGAACTCCGGGCTCGCCGCATCTTGCGCGACCAGATCCGCCACAAACGCCTCGGCCCGCGCCTCCAGCTTCGATTTGGTGTCGTCCGCCACAGGCACCAGCCCCGCCGCCTGCGTCGGCGCGACCACCGGCACCGGATCGGGCGGGGTCAGCGTGATCGGGGAAACGGTGTCGGTCGAAGTGCTGGCCATGGGTCTGCTCTTGCTCAGAGGGATGCCCGACAAGATGGCGCGCTCATGCCCGCTGTGCAAGCTGTATTGGCAAGATAATACAGCAACTGCCCTTCGGACCGGATGGACAGCGGCGCGCGCGCCGCCCAAGCCGCCGCGCATGGAACCCGCTCCCCCACGCCTGCGCTGCGCCGTGTTCGGTGCCTCGGGCGGCATTGGCGCGGCGCTGGCCACCGCGCTTGCCGAGCGCCACGAAGTCCACGCCGGATCGCGCAGCGGTCTGGGCCTGCCCTCCGCCGCCATCCACCCCTTCGCTTTCGATCTCACCGACGAGGCCAGCATCGCCGCGGCCTGCGCCGCCATCGGCGGGACGCTCGACCTGGTGATCGTGGCCACCGGCCGCCTCACCCGCACGGACGGCACTGGCCCGGAAAAATCCTACCGCGCGCTCGACGGCGCGGCGATGGCCGAACTCTTCGCCGTGAACACCATCGGCCCCGCGCTGATCGCCAAGCACACCCTGCCGCTGCTGCGCCGCGATGGCCGCGCGGTGTTTGCGGCGCTCTCGGCCCGCGTCGGCTCGATCAGCGACAACCGGCTGGGCGGCTGGCACGCCTACCGCATGAGCAAGGCCGCGCTCAACATGCTGGTCAAAACCCTCGCGCTCGAACTCGCGCGCACGCACCCGCAGGCGATGGCCGTGACGCTGCACCCCGGCACGGTGGACACCGCGCTCTCCGCCCCGTTCCAGCGCGGGGTTGCACCGGACAAGCTGTTCACGCCCGCGGTATCGGCGAAGGCGCTGCTCCGGGTTCTGGATAGGCTGACTCCGGCGCAGAGCGGCGGACTGTTCGCGTGGGATGGGGCGGCGATTCCGTTTTAGCATCCAGCCTCGTCATCCCCGCGAAGGCGGGGATCCAGAGCGGCTGGCGCTGCGTATGCGGCAATGGATTCCCGCCTTCGCGGGAATGACGACGTTTTGGGGCTCAAAACTGGCGGATCACCTCAAGGAACCGGTCCCCGAACGCTTCCAGCTTGCGCGCGCCGACGCCGCCGATCTCACCCATTGCCGCCAATGTGCCGGGCCGGGCGGCGGCCATCTCGCGCAGCACCGAATCGTGGAAGATCACATACGGCGGCACCCCGCCTTCAAGCGCGAGCTCGCGGCGCAGGGCCCGCAGCGCATCGAACAGCGGATCGCCCACCGGGTTGGGCACGGTTTCAGCCCCCCGGCGGCGGCGCGAACCGCCTGCCGGTTGCGGGGCTACCACCAGATCGAGCCGCCCCTCCCCCTTGAGCAGCGCGCGCGCATCCCCGCCCAACGCGAGCCCGCCATGCTCGGTCGCGACCAGCGCGCCGCGCGCCTGCAGCGCGCGCGCCACCGGGCGCAGCAGCGGCGCTTCCTCACCCGGCACGATGCCAAACACCGAAAGCTGTTCGTGGCCGCGCTGGAGAATGCGCTCGTCACTGATCCCAGTCAGCACCTTTTCGAGATAGCCGAGGCCGAAGGCTTGCCCGGTGCGATAGACGGCGGAGAGCAGCTTGCGCGCAATCTGGGTCGCGTCAGTCACGCCCGGAGCATGGAGGCAATTGTCGCAATTGCCGCACTTTTCGGGCGGACTCTCCCCAAAGTGGCGCAGCAGCACAACGCGGCGGCAAGTGTGCGTTTCGACGAGGCCCGCCAGCGCATCGAGCCGCACGCGCTCGCCCGCGCGGCGATGCTCTTCCACCTCGCCGATACGCTGGCGCGCGCGGGCGAAATCGTCCGCCCCCCACAGCATCAGCGCCACCGCCGCATCGCCGTCGCGCCCGGCGCGGCCGGTTTCCTGATAATAGCCCTCGATGGATTTGGGCAACCCGGCATGCGCCACGAACCGCACATCGGGCTTGTCGATCCCCATGCCGAACGCGACCGTGGCGACCATGACCATGTCTTCGCTGGCGACGAACGCCGACTGGTTGGCCGCGCGCACATCTGCGGGGAGGCCCGCATGATAGGGCAGCACGCGGCGTCCTCCGGCCGAAAGCTGGTCCGCCAGCTTCTCCACCCCGTTGCGCGTCGGCGCATAGACGATCCCCGGCCCCGGCTGCTCTGCCAGCAACGCCTTCAACTGGCGCTGCGGATTGTCGCGCGGGGTGATGCGGTAGCGGATATTGGGCCGGTCGAACCCGGCGATGATCAACCCGTCGTCCGGAATGCCCAGCTGCGCGAGGATATCGCTGCGGGTGTGGTGGTCCGCCGTGGCGGTGAGCGCAAGGCGCGGGACATCCGCAAAGCTATCGAGCAAGGGCCGCAGCAGGCGGTAGTCGGGCCGGAAATCGTGGCCCCATTCGGATACGCAATGCGCTTCGTCGATGGCGAACAGCGCGAGCGGGGCGCGGGTCAGCATCTCGCGGAAATGCGGCTGGCTCGCGCGTTCGGGCGCCACATAGAGCAGATCGAGCTTGCCCGCGCGGAACCGCTCAATCGTCTGCTCGCGGTCCATATCGACGCTGGTCAGCGCGGCGGCAGCGATGCCGTTGGCGTTGGCGGCGCGCAGCTGGTCATGCATCAAGGCGATCAGCGGCGAGACGACGACACACGTGCCCGGCAGCATCACGGCAGGCAGCTGATAGGTCAGCGATTTGCCCGCGCCGGTGGGCATGACCGCCAAGGTCGATTGCCCCGCCAGCACCCGCGCGACGACCTGATCCTGCACCCCCCGGAACGCGGAAAAGCCGAACACGCGCGCCAGCGT
>CAIKKO010000398.1 GCA_903828025.1 uncultured Sphingomonadales bacterium | reverse complement strand
CAGCGCGCCTCTGCGCCCTGCCCAGCCGGGCAGATCAGCGCCTTCTCGATCCCGCTGGCATGGAGCGCCGCCAGCAGCACGCCCGGGCTGGCGATCACGCGCCCGTCGAGCGCGAGTTCGCCCACCGCGACATACTCCGCAATCGCTTCCAGATCGACCACGCCCATCGCCGCGAGCAGCGCCAGCGCGATCGGCAGATCGTAGTGCGAGCCTTCCTTGGGCAGATCGGCGGGCGAAAGGTTCACCGTGATGCGCTTGGGCGGCAGCGCAAGGCCCAAGGCGGCGAGCGCCGAATGCACCCGCTCGCGGCTTTCGCCCACCGCCTTGTCGGGCAGGCCGACGACCCGGAAACTCGGCAGACCCGGCGCGATCTGGCACTGCACTTCCACCGCGCGCGCCTCCAGCCCCAGATATGCTACAGTGGAAACGAGCGCGACCATGCCAAACCCCGAACCTGAATCTTGAGCCTAGGGAACAGCAGCACCCGGGGAAAGTCCCTAAGGGCTTTACCGCCAATTCGGAGGCAATAGCATTTTAAGAACGGCTTAACGCCATTCACTTGCCAAACTGAAACTACGAGGGAACAAAAGAAACACCATGAAGCGTCTTTTCATCGCCCTGATCTTAACTTTGGCTTGCGGTTCGGTGCCTGCCATAGCGCAGCAGGTGGCGACGCGTACCTGGGTTGATTCGCATGGCACCACCTGGACCGAAGTCACCACGACCCGAACCGTGGTGGATGAGCCGCGCAGCGTTCGGATCAATGCCGCGCTCGCGGGATTGCCGCGCTTTGGCCCCTTCGCCGTGGTCGATGCCAACCATGCCGCGCTGGTGGGCGAAACCGACAGCCAGTCACCGGGCCTGTTCAAGGCGATGCTGCAGGCCTTCCCCGGCATCCATGTGCTGGAAATGGTCGATTGCTCGGGCACGGCCGACGACGGTGCAAACCTCAAGCTCGGCCGCATGATCCGCGAACATGGCCTCACGACCGAGGTGCCATCGGGCGGCTCGGTGCGTTCGGGCGGGGTCGAGCTGTTTCTAGCCGGGGTAACCCGCCGCGCCGCGCCCGATGCCGAATTCGGGGTCCATGCGTGGCGGGACGAAACCGGCCACCAGCCGGGCGATTACGCCGCCGATGCACCGGTCAACAAGACTTACCTCGATTACTACCGCGAGATGGGCCTCAGCCCCGACGACGCCACGGGGCTTTACGCGCTGACCAATTCGGTGCCCAACGAGCAGATGCTCTGGCTGCACACCAGCGATATCAAGCGCTTCGTTCCAGTCGAGTAACAGGTGCGCCTCAGTGCGCCGCGCCCCACGACAGGCCCACGCCGATCTCGACGCCAAGCGGCACATCGAGCGTAACGGCGGGCGCGGCTGCGCTTGCCATCACCGCCCGAATCACCGGCTTTGCCGCTTCCACATCGCCTTCGGGCAGTTCGAACACCAGTTCGTCGTGCACTTGCAGCAGCATCCGCACATGACCGAGGCCCGCCGCCGCCAGCGCCGGGTCCATCCGCACCATCGCGCGTTTGATGATATCGGCGCAAGTGCCCTGGATCGGCGCGTTGATCGCGGCGCGTTCGCTGCCCTGGCGCTCGGCCTGATTCTTTGATCCGATGCGCGGAAACCACGTCTTCCGGCCAAACAGCGTCTCGGAATAGCCCTGCGCCCGCACCGCCTCCAAGGTCTCGTGGATATAGCGCTGGATGCCCGGGAACCGCTCGAAATAGCGGTCGATCATCGCCTGCGCTTCCTCGGCGCTCACGCCCAGCCGCCCGGCCAGACCCCAGCGGCTGATACCGTAGAGGATCGCGAAGTTGATGGTCTTGGCGCGCCCGCGTGTGTCGCGGTCCACGGTGCCGAACAGCTCCCGCGCGGTGCGCGCGTGGATGTCCTCGCCCGCCGCGAAGGCCTCCTTCAGCGCGGGAACATCGGCCATGTGCGCGGCAAGCCGCAGCTCGATCTGGCTGTAGTCCGCCGCGAGCAGCACGTTTCCGGGTTCCGCCACGAAAGCATCGCGGATCTG
>CAIKKO010000397.1 GCA_903828025.1 uncultured Sphingomonadales bacterium | reverse complement strand
TCTGCGTTCGGCGGGAATGGAATGATCAGTCCTGACTCGATACTTGGACACGGGCAATGACGGCGTTGTGGAAGCCGTTCAGAACGATCGGCAATGGCTCTGGAGCAGCAGCGCATCCAGCGATCTATCGAGCTGCACCGAGGTGTAGGGCTTTTGCAGGAAGCACCCGCCCGCAACGAACCGTCCGGTCATGTCACCGCAAAGCTGGCTTCCCGAAGTGTAAAGCACGGGCAGATCGGGGCGCAACGCGATCGCGCGGTTGGCAACATCGTATCCGCCAAACACCAAGGCAGCGAGGCGGATATCGACAAACAGGGCGTCGATCCGGCAGGGGGTAGCAAGATGTTGCAGCGCGCCGTCGAGATCGCTCGTGAGCAACGCGTCGTGGCCCAGATCCTCAAGCACCATCTCCAGGATCTGGAGAATGAAGACGTCGTCTTCCACGGCAAGGATCACTGCCATCAGTTCAAAGCTTGGCGAGCACTCGGCATTGCGATCAGACCCCTCCGCGCCGCATGATCCCGCTCAACGCAATCACCACAACGCGCGGCGACGCGAATGGTTCCGCGGGACATCTCGATTTCTGCCGCCCGCCTCACCTGCGCACCACCCGCCGCTTGACCCGTGGCCCCACGCGCTTTAACCGTTCGATTAAATCCTGATCGAACGGAGAGAGCGTGATGGCTGTGGCATATATCGTGGAGGCGGTGCGGACCGCGGGTGGTCGGCGCAACGGGCGGTTGGCGGGGGTTCACCCGGTCGATCTGGCGGCGGCGGCACTGGATGCCATTGTCGAGCGGACGGGGATTGATCCCTCGGCGGTAGAGGACGTGATTATGGGCTGCGTCTCGCAGGGCGGGCAGCAGGCCGGCCAGGTTGGCCGCAACGCGGTGCTCGCGGCCAAGCTGCTGCCGGATTCGGTGCCGGCCGTGACGATTGACCGCCAGTGCGGCTCCTCGCAGCAGGCGATCCAGTTTGCCGCGCAGGCGGTGATGTCGGGCGTGCAGGACATGGTGATCGCGGCGGGCGTGGAGAGCATGACCCGCGTGCCGATGGGCTCCACCGCGAACTTTCACATGAAAGAGGGGCTGGGCAACTACAAGTCGCCGCAGCTCGAAGAGAAGTATCCGGGCATCATGTTCTCGCAGTTCATGGGCGCGGAAATGATCGTGAAGAAGCACGGCTTCTCCAAGGACGACCTCGACCGGTTTGCGCTCTCCAGCCACCAGAAGGCGATTGCGGCGACGCAGGCCGGGGCCTTTGGCGGCGAGATCGTGCCGATTGCCATCGAGACGGCGGACGGCCCGGCGATGCATACGCAGGATGAGGGCATCCGCTTCGACGCGACGCTGGAATCGATTGCGGGCGTCAAGCTGCTGAGCCCCGATGGCCTGCTGACGGCGGCGAGCTCCAGCCAGATCTGCGACGGCGCAAGCGCGGCGCTGATCGTTTCGGAGGCGGCCTTGAAGGCGCACAATCTCACCCCGCTGGCGCGCATCCACAACCTGACGGTGACGGCGGGCGATCCGGTGATCATGCTCGAAGAACCGCTCTTCGCCACCGACCGCGCGTTGCAGCGGGCGGGGATGAAGATCGGCGATATCGACCTCTATGAAGTGAACGAGGCGTTTGCCTCTGTGCC
>CAIKKO010000396.1 GCA_903828025.1 uncultured Sphingomonadales bacterium | reverse complement strand
TCGTGCTGTCGGCTGTGCCCGGTACATGACCGGCTCAAACTGACGCCGAAAATCGCGGTGGCCCAGATAAGCTACACCACGCGTTGGGACACGATCACGATTTGCGCCACCTTTTCGCCGTCCGCTACCTGCGGGATGGCGGCGGAATCTACGCACTTCAGGGCATTTTGGGTCACACGAGTGTCAAGACGACAGAGATCTATCTCGCCTTCCTGACACCCGACCAGCAGCATGCAGCCAAGCTGGGGTAGTCACAAAAGTGGTCACAGCACCAACGGTTTTGAGCCATTGGACGGTAACGAAAGGATTTCAGCTTTATGAAAAATCGCCCAAAATCAAGGCGGTGGCGGAGACGGAGGGATTCGAACCCTCGGTACCGGATTTACCAGTACGACGGTTTAGCAAACCGTTGGTTTCAGCCACTCACCCACGTCTCCGGATCGCAGCGGCGAGCGCGCGCTATAGCGAGGGATGGGGAGGGCGGCAAGAGGCTTGGCGCGGAGTCATTTATCGGGCCGAATGTGCGTTTTGGCGCGAATTCGACTCGACTCATCGCCGGTTCATTGTGTCTGGTTGCTAGATAGGTGCCTGATACGATGACGAAAGGTCTGGCCGCGCAAGGCTGATGGCCGCAGGACGGGAACGCGACAATGAAGCTCCTCCACCGCATTACGCTCGCTTTGGCTGGCTGGGGCCTGCTCGTGGCCCAAGCGGCCACCGCGCAAGTCCAGCAGATTGATCCCAATACGGCAATCGACAGCGATCTTGCGCCCCGCCAGACCGCACCCGCTGCGCCGACCACACCAGCCGCGCCTGCGCCGTCAGCAGCATCGACACCGCCCTCGCCCTATTCCGCCTATGTCCCGCCCGCCGGCGGCGCGGGCTATCCTGCGCCGGGCATGGCGAGCGTGCCGGCCGGTCAGCCTGCTCGTTCTGTCGGCGGGGATGGTACGACCTATCATGAAGACGATCTGATCGGCGCTGCCGAGGGCGTGTTCGGCAGAGGCGCGAAGGGTCTGGCGTTGGTAATCCAGGACATCCTGAAGAAGCAGGGCCAGCCGAATGCCTATATTACCGGACGCGAGGCAGGCGGCGCGGTGGTTGTCGGCTTACGGTATGGCTCGGGCACGCTGCACCACAAGATCGAGGGGGAACGCCCGGTCTACTGGACGGGCCCCTCACTCGGCTTTGATCTGGGGGCCAACGCCGGCAACACGTTCGTGTTGGTGTACAACCTGCACGACGGGCAGGACTTGTTCCGCCGTTTTGCTGCGGGCGAGGGGCAGGCCTACTTCGTCGGAGGGTTCCATGTCAGCTATTTGCGCTGGGGGCATGTCGTGCTGATCCCGGTGCGGCTCGGCGCAGGGCTGCGGCTCGGGATCAATGCCGGCTACATGAAATTCAGCCAGACGCAGAAGTGGAATCCGTTCTGACGGAAAGGGCCCGCGTCCGCGCCTTAGGGCGATCCGGCTCAGGTCGCGCCGCCGGTCCAGATGGAATCGTAGGCCGCGCGGATCCCGGCCTTGACCTCGGCGAGCGAGCCTGACGCAACGGCTTCGGCCACGAATGGGCGGAGCGCGGTCTCGTGCGCGCGCAGCCCTGCGCCGTAGGGCAAGCTGAGAACGACCTCGACCCCGCGGTCGATGGAGATGGCCACAAGCCTGGCGAAGCCATCGTCAAACACCACGGCGTGATCGCCGAACACGACCATGACCATGGCGGCCTTGCCGTGGACCCCGTTCTCGCCATGCTGCCCGTCATCCAGCGTTTTTGTCGAAATCAGCACGCCGCTGCGATCCGGACGCCAATTTTCGTCGAGCAGGTCGAGGTAGCGCCACTGGCAATGGAAATCACGGCAGGTTTGCGGCCGCGCGGTATAGATGGTGCAACCGGCACCCGAGCAATTGCGGCACAGCTCTCCGGCCGGCTTGGTTAGCAGCGGGTCGTCGATCGAGGGCACCTTGCAGCAGACGATGCAATCGCCGCAGACCCGGCTCGCAACCAGATGAGGGGTCTCGTCCATGGTCCGATCCTTTCGCTGCGCGCCGATAGCGTTCCGGCTTCCGCTATGGCATCGGTCCGGCCCAACGCAAGCCGGTTTCGCCGCAGACATCCGCCGCCTCGCAGACCGCTTGCACACAGCTGCAAACCGAGGCAAAGCGCCGCCATGCTCGAAACTTTGAACCCCCAGCCCGCCGATGCGCTGCTCGCGCTGATCAAACTGCACAACGCCGATCCGCGGCCGACGAAGATCGACCTCGGCGTCGGCGTCTACCGCACGGGCGCGGGCGATACGCCCGTGTTCGGCGCGATCAAGGCCGCCGAAGCGCTGCTGCTCGAGACGCAGAATTCGAAGGCCTATCTGGGGCCCGAGGGCGACATGGGCTTTGTCCATGCGCTGATCCCTTATGTGTTCGGCGCGGACTTTGATCGTAGCCGGGTGGAGGGCATGCAGGCCCCCGGCGGCACCGGCGGGGTGCGGCTGGCCATCGAGGTGGCGGCGCGCGCGGGTGCCAAGCGCATCATCATGGGCACGCCCTCGTGGCCCAACCACGCGCAGATCGTCGCGGCGGTAGGGCTTGAGCTCAAGACGTTCAAGCACACCACCCCCGAAGGGACCGCCGATCTGGAGGCGCTGCGCGCCGCGCTGGCGGATACTGCGCCGGGCGATGTGGTGCTGCTCCATGGCTGCTGCCACAACCCCACCGGGGTCGACTACACCCCCGCGCAATGGGATGAAATCGCGCCGATGGTGCGCACATCCGGGGTGCTGCCGCTGATCGATCTGGCCTATCAGGGGCTGGGCGACGGCATGGAAGCCGATGCCTATGGCCTGCGCGCCGTGCTCGCTGCGGTGCCTGAGGCGCTGATCGCCTATAGCTGCGACAAGAACTTCGGCCTCTACCGCGACCGCGTCGGCGCGTTCTATGCAGTGACCAGCAACGCCGAAGCGCTGGCCAACGCGATGGCCAACGGCGCAACGATTGCCCGCGCCAGCTGGTCGATGCCGCCCGATCACGGCGCGGCGGCAGTGCGGCTGATCCTTGAGGACGAGGGGTTGACCCGCACTTGGCTC
>CAIKKO010000395.1 GCA_903828025.1 uncultured Sphingomonadales bacterium | reverse complement strand
GCGGCGCTGGCGGCGGGCGAGATCGACATATTGATCGGCACCCACGCGATATTCCAGGACGGCGTCGATTTCCGCGACCTGGCGCTGGCGGTGATCGACGAACAGCACCGCTTCGGCGTGTCGCAGCGCTTGCTGCTGACGCAAAAGGGCCGCCGCACGCCGCATTGCCTGGCGATGACCGCCACCCCGATCCCGCGCACGCTGACGCTGGCACAATATGGCGAGATGGATGTGTCGCGGCTCGATGAACTGCCGCCGGGGCGCCAGGCGATCGACACGCGGGTGGTGGCGCTGGACCGCTTGACTGATGTGGTGGACGGGCTCGCGCGGCATCTCGCGACCGGCGCGCAGGCCTATTGGGTGTGCCCGATGGTGCGCGAGCTCGAAACCGCCGATATCGCCGCCGCAGAGGCGCGCTATGCGGCGCTCGAGGCGCGGTTTGGCGATGCGGTGGTGCTGGTGCACGGACAACTGCGGCCCGAGGCCAAGGAAGCGGCGATGGAGCGTTTTTCAAGCGGCGAGGCCAAGCTGCTGGTCGCGACTACGGTGATCGAAGTCGGCGTCGATGTGCCTGCCGCCACGCTGATGGTGATCGAGCAGGCGGAGCGATTCGGGCTGGCGCAGCTCCACCAGTTGCGCGGGCGCGTGGGGCGCGGGAGCGAGCGTTCGACCTGCCTGTTGCTTCGCGGTGAGGCGCTTTCGGAGACGGGGCGCGAGCGGCTGGCCTTGATGCGGGAGACGCAGGACGGGTTCCGGCTGGCCGAGGAGGACTTGCGTCTGCGCGGCGGCGGCGAGCTGCTCGGTACGCGCCAATCGGGTGATACGCCATTTGCAATAGCGGATTTCGAGCAGATTGCCCGCCTGCTCCCCATGGCGCATGACGACGCCCGGTTGCTGATGGAGCGCGACGGCGGCCTCTCCTCCCCGAGGGGCGAGGCGGCGAGGGCGCTGCTCTATCTGTTCGAGCGCGATTGGGGCGTGCAGCTGCTGCGCGGGGGCTAGATCAAAAGGATTACAACGTGAGCCGTGTTTCCGAAGCTGCCCGCGCGCTGGGCTATGCCGGGCTTCTGCCGCAAGCCGCGGCGCTGCTGGCGGTGTTCAAGGGCGGGCCGTGGGCCTGGACGGGACTCGCGCTCGCCTATGGCTATGCGGCACTGATTTTCAGCTTTCTGGGCGGGGTATGGTGGGGCATCGGGATAGCGAAGCCCGAAGCGCCGCGCTGGATCTTCCTCGCGGGCGTGATGCCGAGCCTGATTGCGCTGGCCGGGTGGTTTCCGTGGATGATGGGCTGGACCTGGCCGGGCCCGGAGCTGCTGGCACTGGGCGCCTGCATCGCGCTGTCGCCGCTGGTCGATTGGGCGATTGGTCTGAAGCCGGAGGGCTGGCTGGCGCTGCGGCGGAATTTGTCGATCAGTCTGGGGCTGCTGACGGTGCTGATCGGTTTGATGAGCGCCTAGACTGCCCTCTGGCACGCGGGGGGCTGCGATTCGGGCAAGGCCACAAAGCCCGCGGTATCGTTAATGGCGATGGCACCAAACGGAATTACCCCAACCCCGCTGCGGAGGGGGTGCGCAGCGAGGCTAACGCTGATGCGCAGCAATTTAGGCTGGCGACTGTCGTCGCGCAGCCCAGACCAATCTAAATGCATACCACTAAGTAGTGTGGTTAAATCAAATGCACATCTGACTGTCAAACCTTCGACGAACTTCGATCATTTCGTATTTCGTTAAGGATTCACGTATGACTGCATATAGCTCGAGCTTCGTAGGGTCTGAAATCCTGGTTAACTCGCAAACCGCATCCTACCAGACTAACCCCACCATTACCGGTCTTAGTAACGGCGGCTTCGTGGTCACATGGACCGACTCCAGCGGCACGCTGGGCGACGCTGATGGTAGCAGCATCAAGGCGCAAGTGTTCGATGCCGTCGGTGCGCAAGTGGGCAGCGAGTTTCTGGTCAACACCGAAACCGCAAGCTATCAGTATAGTCCCACGATTAGCGGACTGAGCAACGGCGGCTTCGTGGTCACCTGGAGCGACTCCAGCGGCACACTGGGCGACGCCGATGGTAGCAGCATCAAGGCGCAAGTGTTCGATGCCGTCGGTGCACAAGTGGGCAGCGAGTTTCTGGTCAACACCGAGACCGCACATTACCAGTACAATCCTTCTGTCACAAGCCTGAGCAACGGTGGCTTCGTCGTTACATGGTTCGATTTCAGCAGCACGCTGGGGGATACAGCTGGAACCAGGATCAAGGCGCAAGTTTTTGATGCCGGCGGCGCGCAAGTCGGTAACGAGGTTTTGGTCAATACGGAAACCGCGAGTTATCAGTACAACGCCACCATCACCGGGCTGAGCGACGGCGGCTTCGTGGTCACGTGGATTGACCTCGGCGGTACGCTGGGCGACACCGATGGCACAAGTATCAAAGCCCAATTTTTCAACGCCGGGGGCGCAAAGATCGGCAGTGAGTTCATCGTCAATACGCAAACCGCTGGTGACCAGTCCAATCCCGCCATCACCGGGCTAAGTAACGGCGGTTTCGTGGTGACGTGGCACGATACCAGCGGCACGCTGGGCGATTCCGATGGGATGAGCATCAAGGCACAAGTGTTCCATTCCGATGGCGCAAAAGTCGGCAGCGAGTTTCTGGTCAACACCGAAACTGCTGGTGACCAGTTCAATCCTACGGTTAGCTCACTAAGCAACGGCGGCTTCGTGGTGACTTGGAGCGACTCCAGCGGCACTTTGGGGGATACCGATGGGCTGAGCATCAAGGCGCAAGTGTTCGATGCCGCCGGTGAAAAGGTCGGCAGCGAGTTCCTGGTCAACGCCGATATCTCGGGTGACCAGTACAATCCTGTTATCGCCGGACTGAACAACGGGGGGTTCGCGGTATCGTGGTTCGACGCCAGCGGTACGCTGGATGATTCCGCGAGCCTGAACGTCCACGCACAGGTGTTTGCGCTGGATCATGCTGCCGTCAGCATGGCCGAGAACCAGACGGCGGTCGCAACGGTCACGGCTGATTATCCTCTCGGGAATGCCAATCTGACTTACGCCATCGCGGGCGGTTCCGATGCCGGGGCCTTCGAGATCGATGCTAGCACTGGGGTGCTGAGTTTCAAGGCTGCGCCGGACTTCGAGCATCCGGCCGATTCAGGTGCCGACAACGTCTATGATGTCGGGGTGCAGGTTTCAGACGGCGCGATGACCCATACTTACACGTTTGCGGTCACAGTCACTAATATCAACGAAGCGCCTGTGATCACCAGCAACGGCGGTGAAACCAATGCCGGTGCCAGCATCGCCGAGAACCAGACGGCGGTGCCCACCGTCACGGGGCATGATCCGGACGCGCGCAACGGCGGTGAAACCGGCGCCGGTGTCAGGATCGCCGAGAACCAGACGGCGGTGACCACCTTCACGGGGCATGATCCGGACGTGGGTGCCGTTTTGACCTACAGCATTGTAGGCGGCGATGATGGCGGTTTGTTCCAGATCGATACCAGCACAGGTGCCCTGAGTTTCAAGGTGGGTCCGGACTTTGAGCATCCGTTAGACACAAACGCGGACAATGTTTACGATGTCGTGGTGCAAGTGTCGGATGGCAATCAATTCGACAGCAAGGCGCTCGCGGTTACGGTTACTAATGCCGACGAGGCCGTCGAAGGATCTGTAGTTCTGAGCATTGCGCAAACTGCCAGTGTGTCAGGCATTCAGAGCGCAATCATCACGGCGCAAAGCACTCTGGTCGACCCGGATGTCGCAGGGGCATTGACACTAGTACACGACTGGCAGACGTCCGTCGATGGCGGCGCTCACTGGATCGATGTTCAGGTGGGTGTTGATGCGACCTTGAACACAGTGCTGATCCCGGTGGGTTCTATTATCCGCGATGTGGTCATGTATGCTGATACTTTCGGCCAGAAGGCGGTTGTATCGGCGACTGCGGCCATTGTTGGTGATGCCGGTGCCAATTCGCTCAGCGGAACGGTGGGCGCCGATGTAATTCACGGCCTTGACGGGGATGATACGATCAACGGGCAGGCGGGCAATGACACCTTGAATGGCGGCAGCGGCAATGACACGCTGTATGGCGGTGACGGCAATGACACGCTGTATGGCGGTGACGGCAATGACACCTTGAATGGCGGCAGCGGCAATAACACGCTGTATGGCGGGCAGGGTGACG
>CAIKKO010000394.1 GCA_903828025.1 uncultured Sphingomonadales bacterium | reverse complement strand
GTGATCCCGGCGCTGATGGTCAGCTACACCCAGCAGCGCGTCGCCAGCCGCATCGCGCTGATCGACGCGGGCTTCTGGCTGATCGCCTATCTGACGATGGGCCTGACCTTCTTCCTGTTTAGAGCCTGACGGGCAGGTAGCGCGCCGGATCGCGCGGCACATTGCCCTTGCGCAGCTCGAAATGCAGCGAGGGCCGCTTGGCCTCGCCGCTTTTGCCGATCCGGGCGATGACTTGGCGCTTGGTCACGCTCTGGCCTTCCTTCACGCGGACTTGCCCGAGATAGGCATAGGCGGTGACCCAGCCGCCGCCATGGTCGACTAGGATCAATTGGCCGAAGCGTTCGGGCTCGGTTCCGGCGAACAGCACTTTGCCTGCCGCCGCCGCGTAGACGGTCATCCCGGCAAAGGCGGCAAGGTCGATGCCGTTGTTGGGCAGGCCTTTGACCGGCGCGCCGAAGCGGCTGGTGACCGCGCCCGAGGTGGGCCAGAGCAACCGGGGCGCATCCGCCTCGCGCTTGGCGGAAGGCATCTGGAGGGGCACCGGCGCGCGCTGCTCCCGCGCGGCGAGACTGCCCGGCAGGAGCAGCAGCGCCGCTGCCAGCCGCCAGGACATCAGCCGAGCGGCGTCAGGCGCGTCACGCCGCCCATATAGGGCTTCAGCACGTCGGGCACGTCCACCGTGCCATCGCCTTGCTGGTAGTTCTCCAGCACCGCGACGAGCGTGCGGCCCACGGCGAGGCCGGAGCCATTGAGCGTGTGGACGAACTCGGTGCCCTTGGCATCCTCGGGCCGATAGCGGGTGTTCATCCGCCGGGCCTGGAAGTCCCCGCAGTTGGAGCACGAGGAAATCTCGCGGTAGGCGCCCTGACCGGGCAGCCACACTTCGAGGTCATAGGTCTTGCGCGCGGTGAAGCCCATGTCGCCCGAGCAGAGCAGCATCTTGCGGTAGGGCAGATCGAGCGCCTGCAGGATCGATTCGGCGGCCTCGGTCATGCGTTCGTGCTCGGCCTCCGAATCCTCGGGCCGGGCAATCGAGACAAGCTCGACCTTTTCGAACTGGTGCTGGCGGATGAACCCGCGCGTATCGCGCCCCGCCGCGCCCGCTTCGGAGCGGAAGCAGGGGGTGAGCGCGGTCATGCGCAGGGGGAGGGCGCTGTCGGCAAGGATCTGACCCTGCACCGCGTTGGTGAGGCTGACTTCGGCGGTGGGGATCAGCCAGCGGCCATCGGTGGTCTTGAACAAGTCCTCGGCAAACTTGGGCAGCTGCCCGGTGCCGAACACCGCCTCGTCCTTCACTAGCAGCGGCGGGTTGCATTCGGTATAGCCGTTCTCGCCGGTCTGCCGGTCGAGCATGAACTGCGCGAGCGCGCGGTGCAGGCGCGCCATCGGTCCGCGCAGGAAGGTGAAGCGTGCACCCGCGATCAGCGCGCCGGTTTCGAAATCGAGGCCGAGTGGGGGGCCGAGATCGGCGTGCTCGATCGGCTGGAAATCGAATACGCGCGGCGTGCCCCAGCGGCTGACTTCGACATTGCCCGCCTCGTCCACGCCTTCCGGCACATCGGCGGCGGGAAGATTGGGGTGCGCGGCAAGCGCGTCCGACAGTGCGGCGGTGAGGCGGCGCTCGTCCTCCTCCAGCGCGGGCAGCGCGGTCTTGAGTTCGGCGACTTCGGCCTTGAGCGCTTCCGCCGTGTCCTTGTCGCCGCGCCCCATGGCCGCACCGATGGCCTTGGACGCCTCGTTGCGGCGGGCCTGCGCCTCCTGCATCCGCGTCGCGACATCGCGCCGCGCGGTGTCGAGGCCGAGGATCGCCGCCGCTTGCGGGGCGACCCCGCGGCGGGCGAGGGCGGTGTCGAACCCTTCCGGGTTCTCGCGGATCAGGCGGATATCGTGCATGGACCGCGCTATGCCGTCTGGCGCGCGCGGGGGCAAGTGCAGCCGTCAGCCAGAGTCATTCAGTGCGTATGCGATGGGCCGTTCGTGTGCAGGCCAATCACGCTATAGAGCGGGCAAGTACCGGCAAAGGCGGTCACCAGCGGGACCAGCGCGATCAGCGCAAACGCGGGATGACCGAAGATCACGCTGATCCCGATGATCATCGCGGCGAGCGCAAGGCGGATCACGCGGTCAGCATCGCCAAGGTTGGTCTTGAACATGGGACAGGTCCTCCACAAGGGGTTGGTGCGGAGGCACCCTGGTGCCGCGCGGGGCGGCCTGCATTGACGCGGATCAAGGTTCCACTCTGAATGAGACCCACTTCCGTTCGTGTCGAGCGACGTCGAGACACCCG
>CAIKKO010000393.1 GCA_903828025.1 uncultured Sphingomonadales bacterium | reverse complement strand
TGTAGTCCTCAAACGTCCACGCCGGATCATAGGCCGTATCGCCCAGCCCGTTGCGCTCCACCGCGATGATCCGCACCTTGAGGCGGCGGCGCAACGTATCGAGAAACGCGACGAGTTCGGGCGCGCGGGCGCTTGTGCCGACACCGCCGATAAACAGCATCGGGGCCCACCCTGCCTCACCGGTATCGGTGAAATGCACCGTGCGCCCCTCGCGGGTCTGCAGGCTCTGCAGCGGAGTGCCGATGGGATCGAAGTGATCGGGGAAGGCGATCGGTTGCGCGGCCACTGGGGCCGCCAGCGCCAGTGCAGTCCATGCCAGCCAGCTCCGGATCATCGCACCGGCTCCGTTTCCAGATTGCGGTCGAGCGCGGGGATCTGCGCCAGTTCGGCCGCCAGATCGAGGCTGCGGCATAGCAAGAGGTAGACCGCCGCCGAGACGGGCAACCCGATCAGCATCGAAATATCCGCCCCGCCCAGCGCCTTGGCGACCGGGCCGACATAGAGCTCGGTCTTGAAAAACGGGATCATCGCCGTGAAGCCCACTGCGTAGGAGGTCAGCCCGCGCCAGTTCCAGCGGCCATAGATGCCATCAGCCATGAACATCGCGCGGATCGAATAGTGCCCCTTCCGCACGAAGAAGAAGTCCGCAAGGTTGATCGCGGTCCACGGTGTGAAGAGGTACACCAGCACGCCGAGGAAGGCCTCCAGCCCGTGGAGCACATTGCCGCCCATCGCGAGCGACAGCGCCAGCGACGTCGCCAGCACCACCGCCAGCGCGATCATGCGTGAGGCGATGCCGAGCCGGATCGGGGTAATGCTGTCAACCACACTGAGCAGGGTGAGCGAGGCCCCATAGAGATTGAGCGAGGTGATTGTGATCATCCCCAGAAAGCTGCTGACCAGCATGATCACGCCAAACCCGCCATACATCGCGTCTGCGCTATGGCGCAGGGCCACGACAATATCCGCATTGGCAAAGGCCGCGCCCGCAAACGCGCCGACCAGCATCATCCACGTGCCGCCGATAAACGCCCCGCAGAACGTCCACAGGAACGAGGCGCGGATGCCCACTTCGCGCGGCAGGTAGCGCGAATAGTCCGAAACGTAGATCGACCAGCTCAGCTGATACCCGGCAGAGGCGAAAAACTGGATCAGGAACAGCGTCGGCATGAACGGGCCCGGCTGCAGCAGCTTGCCCAGATCGACCATCGTGAACAGCCCGGCGGTATAGACCGCGAGCACTGCCAGCATGAGATAGGCAAGCGTGCGCTGCGCCGTGTGGATAAAGTCATAGCCTGCCCCTGCGACCACGGCAGCCACGCCTGCGAAGGCCACGATGGTCGGCCCTTCGGGCAGGCCAACCAGTTCCTTGACTGTGCTTGCCGCAAGCGACTGGTTGAGCGCGTTGAACCCGATGTAGGTGATGAGCGCAACGATCCAGACCAACAGCGCACCCATATAGCCGAACTGCGGGCGCGACTGGATCATCTGCGGCAAGCCCAGATGCGGCCCTTGCGAGCAGTGCAGCGCCATCAGGATCGTGCCGAGCACGCAGCCGCCGATCACCGCGAGGCCCGACCAGAACAAGTCGAGCCCGCCCGCCACGCTGATCGCCCCGGTGGCGAGCGTCGCCAGATGCGCGTCGCCCATGAACCACACCGGCCAAAGATGCCGCACTTCGCCCTTGCGCTCGGCGAGCGGAATGTAATCTATCGAGCGCGTTTCAACCAAGGCCATGCGGCAACACTCTCCTTAGGTGGTTTAGCCCGGCATCCGGATCTGGCGGCCCATGCCCTCGGGCGAGGGCAGGTCTGTCTGGGCCGCGACAAGCGCCAGCGCCGCGTCCTGCATGGCCTGCGGGGCGGGGGCCGATTTTTCGGCTGCGGCTTCGACATGGACGAGCATGTGTTCTGCCGAGGCGATCACGGCGTCTTGTTTCAGGCTGACCATCTCGTGGAACAAGTGCAGCCGCTTGGCGTCCGCCGCCAGCACGCGGGTGCGCACTTCGATCGGCTCACCCAGCCGCGACTGGCCGAGATGGCGGATATGCGTCTCGACCGTATACCACGAATGGCCCGCCGCGACGTAGTCCGCGCCTGCGCCGATGTTGGCCAGCACCACATCGGTCGCCTCGCCGAACAGCTTGAGATAGCAGTATTCGGTCATGTGCTCGTTATAGTCGATCCATTCGGGCTGGACCGGGGTCGATAGTGTCAGCAGCCGCCCGTCGGGGAGCGTGGTGCCGACTGCAGCGGGGCTGCCGCCCAGCCGCAAGCGATGCGCCCTGGCCACCGCGCCCGCCGCGAAATCGTTGCGCTCCAAGGCATGAGTCAGATCGACCAGGCAATTGTCGCGCAGCTTTTCATAGGTACGCAGGTCGATCCCGCCCGCCTGCTCGTCGGACTGGCGCGAAATCTTGTCGATCAGCTCGTCGGTCAGCTTGGGCCCGATCAGCTTGGTCCACGGCCACTCCATCGAGGGGCCGAACTGGTGGAGGAAATGGCGCATGCCGTCCTCGCCGCCCGCCAGCCGGTAGACGAGGAACGTGCCCATGAACGACCAGCGCATGCCCGCGCCGAAGCGAATCGCATCGTCGATTTCCGAAGCGGTCGCGATCCCGTCGTTGATCAGCCACAGCGCCTCGCGCCACACGGCTTCCATCAGGCGGTCGGCGATAAACCCGTCGATCTCCTTGCGGACATGCAGCACTTTCATCCCGATCCGCTCGTAAACGGCGGCGGCGATATCCTTGGTTTGCTGGCTGGTGAGATCGCCGCCGCAGACTTCGACCAGCGGCAGCAGATAGACCGGGTTGAACGGATGGCCGACCACCAGCCGGTCGGGCCGCGCCATGCCTGCTTGCAGCTTGGTCGGCAGCAGGCCCGAGGTGGACGAGCCGATCACCGCATGCGCAGGCATCGCCGCATCCATTTCGGCGAGCAGCCGCACTTTCAGGTCCTCGCGCTCGGGCAGGCTTTCCTGAATGAAATCAGCGTCGTGCACTGCCTCAGCGATGCTGGCGGCAAAGGTCACCGTGCCTTCGGCAGGCAGCGCCTGACCAAACAGGCGGGCCATCGCCCGGCGCGCGTTGGCGAGCACGGCTGCGGTCTTGCGTTCGATCTCGGGGTCTGGGTCATAGACCGCAACGTCGATGCCATTGAGCGCAAAGCGCGCGGCCCAGCCAGCGCCGATCACGCCGCCGCCGACGATGCCGACTTTCCGGATTTCAGGGGTCATGGTCTGCCTTTCAGCGCTTGGTCAGCTTGAGTTTGGTGCGCACTTCGGCAGGGCTCAGGATACGTGCCCCCATGCCGGTCAGGATCTGCACCGCGCGCTCGACCAACTGGCCGTTGCTCGCAAATTCGCCGCGCCCGAGATAAAGGTTGTCCTCCAGCCCGACGCGCACATTGCCGCCGGCCAGCGCCGCCATCGCCACGAACGGAAGCTGGTTGCGGCCGATGGAAAAGCCGCTGAACACCGCGCCCGGCGGCAGCTGGTGGACCATCGCCATCGTCGTCAGCGGATCATCGGGCGCGCCATAGGGGATGCCCATGCACAGCTGGATCATCACCGGATCATCGAGCAGCCCGTCGCGGATCAGTTCCTTCACGTAGACGAGGTGCCCGGTATCGAACACTTCCAGTTCGGGCCGCACACCAAGCCGCTGCACTTCGGCGGCCATGGTGCGCAGCATGCCCGGCGTATTGGTCATCACATAATCGGATTCGGCGAAGTTCATCGTGCCGCAATCGAGCGTGCAGATCTCCGGCAGCAACTCTTGCACATGGAGCAGCCGCTCCATCGGGCCGACCATATCGGTGCCCGCCGGATCGAGCGGCAACGGGTTTTCGCCCGCACCGAACACGATATCGCCGCCCATGCCGGCGGTGAGGTTGATGACGACGTCCGTGTCCGACGCGCGGATGCGTTCGACCACTTCGCGGTAGAGCGCGACATCGCGGCTGCCCTTGCCGGTTACGGGATCAC
>CAIKKO010000392.1 GCA_903828025.1 uncultured Sphingomonadales bacterium | reverse complement strand
GCGATCATGTTCGCCGCCGCCGCGCCCATCCGGGCGAGGACATGATCAGCTACCTGACCCAGGTCCACTACGATGCGCTGGACCGCAAGCTGACCGACGAAGAGATCGACGGCATCGTCTATGCCATGGTCATCGGCGGGCTGGAGACGACGCAATATGCGCTGGTCGAGCAGGCGCAATTGCTGATCGAACGGCCGGGCCTGTTCGGCCAGCTCAAGGCCGATCGCGGGCTGATCCGCACGTTCATCGAAGAAGGCATGCGGCTGCGCTCCCCCACGCAAGGCCTTTCGACGCGGATCACCACGCAGGACGAGGTGTTTCAGGGCGTTGCCGTGCCCGCCGGGTCGATGCTGCACCTCCGCTGGGGCGCGGCCAATATCGACCCTGACGAGTTCGAAGACCCGCTCGACCTGAAGCTGGACCGCGCCGCTGTCACGCGCCACCTCGCCTTCTCGGCAGGCCCGCGCGTCTGTCCCGGCACGGGCCTCTCGCGGCTTGAACAGACCATCGCGTGGAACCGGCTCTGCGACCGGATTGCAAGCTTCGATTACGCGCCGGGCAACACCTTCCTGCACCAGCCGGGCATCATGCTCGGCACCCTCGCGCTCCACTGCACGTTCAAACGGGAGATTTCGGCATGACCACGCTGCTCGCGCATATCAAGATCAAGCCCGGTGCCGAAGCGCAATGGGAAGCGATCATGGCTGACATGATCGCCCAGACCTGGGGCACCGAAACCGGCGTGCAGCGCTATGAATACTGGAAGGGCGAGGCGCCGAACCTCTATTATTGCCTGCTCTCGTTCGACGACAAATGGACCTTCTACCGCCACCAGATGTCGCCGCACCACGAAGGCCACGATTTCGCGGCGGTGCTGGACGACATCCGGCTCGAATATGTCGACCCGGTCAAAGGCGCGGGCGGCGGCCTCCCGCCCACGCTCGATCCGGCGCTGCCCGACGATGCGGACGCAGACCTTGTCACCGCGCAGGAACGCTTCCCGCTGGTCATCCCGGCATGGTGGACCGGGCGGGCATGACCGCCGCGACATCGCTCGACGCGCTGCTCGCCAAGGACGCCATCATCGACGTGCTGGCGCGCTATTCGCGCACGCTCGACTGGCTGGATGAGGACGGGCAGGCCAGCTGCTACTGGCCGGATGCCCCCATCGACTATGGCTTCTTCAAGGGCAGTGCCGCCGATTTCCTGCCCGTGGTCATGGCAATCGAGCGCCAGAGCGCGCGGCGCTGGCACTTCCTCAACGCCCCGGCGATCCGCTTCGCCGATGACAACCGTGCCGAAGTCGAGACCTACGGCGTGACCGCCGGGGTGCGGCAGAACGATGCGGGCGGCTTTGCCGGCATGCTCTATGGCGGGCGCTATCTCGATCAGTTCGAAAAGCGTGGCGGCGAATGGCGCATCGCCAGGCGCGACTATTTTCTGGATTGGTCGCAGCCCCTGCCCGATCAGCCGGTCTTCGATCCGAATGCCGCGTTCCCGCTGCCGATCCTCGATATTCTGGCAAGCGGCCACCCGCGCTACCGGGTGATGTAGAACCGGCGAACCTCCCCCGAGCCCGTTCGTGTCGAGCGACGTCGAGACACCTCGCGCCGGGTGTCTCGACG
>CAIKKO010000391.1 GCA_903828025.1 uncultured Sphingomonadales bacterium | reverse complement strand
GGCATAATCCCGGTCGAGGTCATGGCCTCTGGCCGTCCGGTGATCGCCTATGGTCGCGGCGGCGCGCTTGACAGCGTGGTGGCTGAGCGCACCGGCCTGTTCTTCCACGAGCAGACCACCGAGGCGCTGGTAGAAGCGGTGCGCCGGATGGAAGCCTGGCTGCCGCATTTCGATCCCGACGCCGCGCTTGCCCGCGCGCGCGATTTTGCGCCGGAGCATTTCGACCGCGGCGTGCTGGCAGCGCTGGTGGGCGCATGAGGCTCCAGCCGCTCAATCGCCTGCGCTCATTATTCATGCGCGCACGCCTGCGTTTGCGGGGCGACGAGCCGGGGCAGCGCTTCTTCGTCCACGGCGGCCTGCCCCGGATTACCGGGCGCGGGCGCATCGCGATGGGCGAACGGGTAAACTGGAGCTGCCACACCGCGCGTGTCGACGTTGAAGTCGCGCAAGGCGGGTTGCTCGAGATCGGCGCGCGCACCTTCCTCAACGCCGGGGTCGAGATCGTGTGCCACCAGTGGATTCGCATCGGTGAGAATTGCCGGATCGGCCCGGGCAGCGTGCTGTGCGATACCAACCATCACCCTGTGCACGAAGGGCAGCAGACTCGTATCGCGCCGATCAAGCTTGGCCGCAATGTCTGGCTGGGGCGCGGGGTGATTGTTCTGCCGGGGGTGACGATCGGCGATCATGCGGTGATTGCGGCCGGCGCGGTGGTCTTTTGCGATGTCCCGGCCGGGGAAGTGTGGCGCGGGAACCCGGCGGCTTACGTCAAGCCGGTGCGGGCCAGCGCCGGGTATGTGCGGCCATGAGCAGCACGGAGCCGCCCAGCCTGGCGAAAGGATCGCACTTGTGGAACTGACCTTTATCGGCGCGGCCCAGCTCCTGATCGGGCTCGCCCTGTTCGTCGGCGGCTCGGTGGAGGCGATGTTCGGCTTCGCGCTCGTCTCCGCGTTGTTCGGGGGCTCGGCCGCCATCCTTCTGCCGCTGCTGGGGGGCTCTTCCATCCCCCCGGTGCAGTTCGCGCTGTTGTTCATGGCGATGCGCCTGCTGGTGCCGGGTGCGGGCCAGATGGCCGCAGTCGGCGGGGCACTCCGGTCCAACGGCTGGCTGCTCGGTTTCGTGATCTACGGCGTGGTCCTCGCCTTCATTGCGCCGCGCCTGTTCGCCGGGCAGATCGACGTCACACCGCTGCGCGGGCGCGTCGAGGCCCGTTACGCCAGCACTATGGCCTATATCTATTCGGTCCGCTCGCTGGCATTCTCGCCGCAGAACCTGACCACGGCGGTCTACCTTTTGGGGACGCTGCTGGCCGCGCTCGCCAGTTATGTTGCCTGCTTCCAAGAGCGCGGGCGCGCGGTGCTGGTGCGCACGCTGGCGATTGGCGGCATGGCCCACGCGCTGTTCGGCTTCGCCTTGGTCGCGCTCAAGGGCACCCCGGCGGAGGCTGTGCTCGCGGCGTTCCGCAATGGATCCTATGCCCAGCTCGATCATGCCTATCTCGGCTTCGTGCGGATGACCGGGCTCTGGCCCGAGGCTTCGAGCTTTGCCAATTATGCGCTGATCCTGTTCGTATTCGTGTTCGAATGCTGGCTGCGCCGGATCGACCCGCGATGGACCGGCCCCGCTGCCGCTTTGCTGGCCGCCGCGCTGGCCTTCAGCACGTCGAGCACGGCTTACGCGGGCCTCCCCATTTATGCCCTGCTGGTCGCGGCCCGCGCGCTGCTGTTCCCGGGCGCCCTGCCTGTAGACCGCGCGCTGTGGGTCGGCGCGGCGCTGCTCGCGATGATCGCCGGGGCTTCGGCGCTGATGATCTGGGAGCCCCGGTTCACTGCCGAGTTCGGCGACATGTTGCGGCACATGACCGTGGACAAGGGCGAGACGCTCTCTGCCGTGCAGCGCCGGTTCTGGGCGTGGCAGGGGATTGAGGCCTTTGTCAAAAGCGGCGGGATAGGCATCGGCCCGGGCAGCTTCCGCTCGTCCAGCCTCGCCACCGCCGTGCTCGGCTGCACCGGTGTGATCGGCGCGGTCACGCTCTCGCTGCACCTCCTGTTCGCATTCGGACCGCTGCGCCAGTCGACCTGGACTCCGGTGGCGAACAAGTCGCTCTCCACTGCTGCCGCTTGCGCCTGGGCCATGCTGATGGGCGTGGCCGTCGCCTCGATTTCCTCGCCCACGTGCGATCCCGGCACCGATATCGCCATGCTGAGCGGTGCCGCACTCGCCTTGCGCCGCCGCAAGCCGCTGCCGCACGCCAGACCTGCTTATGTTCGGCCTGCCGCCTCTCCGCTCACGGTAAACCCGGGAACCGAACCGTTCATGCTGGGCAACCCCGGCGCGCCAGTTGTCGCTGCGCCAACGGACACGCTGCAAACGGCCTGAAATCGCAGGTTCGAGTGTCCTTCGAGCCACCAATCAGCGAGCCCGGCACCGGTCGATGCGATTGGCAATGCCGTCTTATTCCCACTCTCCAGCCAAGTGTGAAATTTACCCCAATCACCCTTTGGCCTGTGCCGCCACCAGCGCATCCCATGTGCTCCAGTCGATCGCCCGGCCCGGATAGGCCACCTTCTTGAACGGCCACGCGGTCTTCACCCATTGGCTAGCCCAGGCATAGAGCTCGGCATCGAAGCCTGCGTCGTAATCGGCTTTGGTCACCCATATCCGCACTTGCGCATCGTACCCCGGCACCGGGCTCGGTGAGACGTAGATGCAGCCGCGCTCGCGTTTGCCGTCGGGGGTCAGCACCGAATAGGAGAAGGCTTCGCGCGCCGCAAAGCGGGCTGCTTCGCCTTCCATATCCTTCATCGCATCGGCGTCGGATATGCCTGCATGCGGCCATTCGGGGCTGCGAGTGAAGGTCTTTTGCAAGTGTTCGACCGAGGACATGTAGGCCTCGTAGTCGATTTTCACGAGCGCAGGGCCGAGTGGCTGGAGCTTGAAGTGCGGCGTTACCACCGACATGGGTACAGAAAAATCCTTCGTAATCAACGTCTTAGCCGGTTCTGCCGCCTCTGTCGGAGCCTCTGCTGCCGCACAGCCCGGAACGCCAGCCAGCAAGGCGAGCGCCAAAGATGTGACTCGTGTCCCGCGCTGCATGCAACCCGCTCCCGGTTATGGAGCGGCGAAGCTCCCACGATCGCGCCGCCGGGGCAAGCGGCACTTATAGCGGCGCAGCCCGGGGCCCCTCGCCCAGCAAGGCCGCTGCGCGGCGCAGCGCCGGGGCAACCGGCCAAGTCGCGATCAGCCAGCCTGCCACGCCGCAGGCCAATGGCAGCGCCAGCGCAAGGAGGCCCGCCGGGCCGCCCGACAGACCCGCGCTCAGCCGGTCTGCCGCCCATGCCGCGCCGAACGCGCCCATCAGCGGGATCAGCACCAGCCGCGCCGCTTCACCCAGCGCGGCATGCTCCTCGCGCCGCAGCGCGCTGAGCCCGAGCACTGCTGCGGCCAGCACCGCCACGGCCGTCGCGGCCACCGCCGCGCCCATCGCGCCGAGCGGCGCGGCGAGGACGGTGAGCACAGCCGTGGTGACGGCAGCCGCTGTCTGCACGCCCAGCACGCGCCCCTGCCGGTCTGCCACCACCAGCGCGGCGGAAGCAACCGCCGTCACCAGCCCGGCCATGCGCGCGAGGCAGAACACTGCGACCACCGGCCCCGCTGATGCCCACGCCGGCCCCAGCGCCAAAGGCACGATGCGCTGCGCAAACAAGGCCAGCACCGCCAGCGCGGGCCAGCCAAGCACCGCGAACAGGCCCGCCAGCCGCAGCCACGCGCCGGAACCGGCATGGGTGTGACCGCCGCGCGCGCGCTCAGCCGCCAATGTCGTCATCGCCAGCATCCCGGCGGGCTGGACGAACATATCCGCCAGCGCGGTCACCATGCGGTTGCTCGCGCGGTATAGCCCCGAGGCAGCGGGCGAGAACACCACGCCCAGCACCAGATCGCCGCTGTAATTCGCCAGAAAGCCGACCATGACCGAGCCGAACCGGCTGGCGGACCAGCGCAGCACTGCGGCAATGTCCGCTCGCTGCGGCCGCGCGGGTGCCATGCGCGGGCCCAGTCCGCCCAGCGCCAGCACGAGCAGCGCCAGCCGCACGTAGATCTGCGCGACCAAGGCCCAGAGGCCCCATCCCGCCAACAGCAGGACGATTGCGGCGATCCCCGCCCCCACTTCCACGCCCACGGTAATCGCATAATAGCGCCGCACCGCGCCGCTGCGCAGCATCAGCGATTCGGCAAAGGCGGCGACCGCTGCGAACAGGACCGAGGGCGCCAGCGCAAGGATCACCGGCGCGACCCCGCCGCCTTTGAACAAGACCGGCGCGGCCAGGCCGAGCACACCGAGCAGCAACACCCAGCCGCTCGCGACGAGGAGCGTGGCGGCAAGGCACGCGCCAGACACCGTTTCTTCTCGTTCCACGGGAGCCTTGAGCAAATATTCGAACGGCCCGGTATACAGCATGGTCCGCGCGAGCATGACGAGCGCACCGGCAATCGCGAACACGCCGAAATCGGCAGGGGCCAGCTTGCGCGTAGCGACCAGCGTAACCGCAACCATCGCGATCTGGCCGCTGACCCGCGCGGCCATGGCGATCACGGCGGTGCCGCCCCCGGCGCGGGCAAACCGGGCCAGTTTGGCGATCATGCGCCCGATCACGTCTGCCGCGCCGTTTCGCACAAGAGATCAAACAGCGCCTGCCCAGCCCGCGCCCACGTGTAACGAGCCGCGCGGGCCTGCCCGGCCGCGATCACCGGCTCGCGCGGCCCGGTCAGCAGCGCGCCCAATGCGCGGCGCCATGCTTCCGGATCATCCGGATCGGCATAGCGCGCGGCATTGCCGCAGACTTCGGGCACCGCACCGCACGGCGCGGCAATCACCGGGCAACCGCACAGCATCGCCTCGACCGGCGGCAAGCCGAACCCTTCGGTGCGGGAGGGAAACAGCAACGCCTCCGCGTTCTCATACAGCGCACGCAAGCCCGCGTCATCGCAGGGCCCGGCAAACACGGCATCTGCGGGAGGGGAAAGCCCCGCCGCCTCGAGCGCAGCGCGCGGCGGGCCAACCACGACCAGCCGCATCGGATCGAGCGCGCCGCCGGCGAACGCATCGAACACCACCGCGTTGTTCTTGTAGGCCTTCGGGCTGCCGAACAGCAGCGCATAGCCTCGCGCCGCAATCCCTAACCGGTCCAGCACCGTGTGGTCCGCCGCAGCTTCGAGAATGTGATCGGCACCGTTGTACAGCACCTCCGCACCGCGCGCGTCGACCACACCGCCGCGCCCCAATTCGCGCCCCGAAAACGCCGAAACGGTGAGAACCCTCGCGCTCGACCGGGCCATCAGCGGGGTCAGCAGCCGGTAGCCAAGCCGCTGACGCCAGGGATAGGAGCTATCGGCGCGCAGGAACTGCGCATCGTGGAGCATCGTCACTTTGGGGCGGTGCAAGACCGGCGCGAGGTTGGCCAGATTGACCAGCAGCCCCCCGGCGGCGAGTTGGGGCAAGCGCCATTGCTCCCATTTCTGGGTCGACGGCTGATCATCCTCGATCACCTGAATGGCCGCGAGATCGAGCCCACCAGCGCAGCCCTTGGGAACAATCAGCGCAAACGGAGGCACACCCCCGCCCGAATGATCCGCGAGCAGGCCGTCCACTTCCTGGATCAGGCGCGCGGCCACGCGGTGGACGCCGTTCAGGCCCCCGGCCCGGAATTTCCCGTTGAAGATCACGCGGCGCAAGGGCGGCCTCACATCCGCTCGATTTTGCGTGGGTCGATCCGGCCCAGCACCAGATCGCCGAGCGCGCGCAAGTTTCCAGCGAGCCGTCCGGCTCGGTCGATATGCGGTTCCGGAAACGGCGCGCGCAGCACGTTGGCCGCCAGATTCTGCCAGAACAGACGATTGGCCAAGTGGACGGGGATCGTGCCCTTGCGCAGGAGGTAGACGATATTGGCGACTTGCGAATAGCCCAGCCGCCGCCCCGAAGTCCGCCCGCCGCGCACCCCGAGATGAACGCCCGTGACCCGTCCGCTGGAAACCAACCGACCGCGCCGCGCGAGTTGGGTGGTGAAATCGATGTCTTCCTGCCAGCCGTAGAGCGGCAACGCTTCGTCAAACCGCAAGCCGCCAGCCAGCGCGGTGCCCAGCGCCATGTTGCAGCCATAGAGCGCCTCACGCGGGATCACTGCGGGATCGAGCCGGTCGGCCTCGCGCGCAATCAGATCCAGCGCCTGCTCGACCGTAAAGCCGCCATGGCGCACACCATCGGCCACGAGATTGCCGGTGATCCCGGCAAAATAACAGACCTATACAGGGAATCAAGGGATATTGACCGGAGAAAGGAAAAAGAAGCACAGGAAGCCCATCCAGGAGCCTATCTAGGGG
>CAIKKO010000390.1 GCA_903828025.1 uncultured Sphingomonadales bacterium | reverse complement strand
GTGCTGCTCAACGGCACGCTCAACCGGGTCATGATCGTCGAACTCCACACGCCGGCCTGGCTGGTTTCGATGCTGATCGCGCTGCCACTGCTGTTCGCGCCCTTGCGCGCGCTGATCGGCCACAAGTCGGATACACACCGCTCCGTGCTCGGCTGGCGGCGTGTGCCCTATATCTGGTTCGGCACGCTGATGCAGTGGGGCGGCCTCGCGATCATGCCTTTCGCGCTGCTGCTGATGAGCCAGGAGAACACATTCTACGCCGGCCTGGCGGGCGGCATGTGGGCATTCCTGCTCACCGGCGCGGGGCTTCACGTCACGCAGACCGCCGGACTTGCGCTCGCTACTGATCTCGCCCGGCCAGACAAGCGCCCGCGCGCGGTGGCGCTGCTCTATGTGATGCTGCTGGTGGGTATGATGATTTCGGCCTTCATCATCGGCGGGATGCTGATCAATTTCACCCCCACCCATCTGGTGCAAGTGATCCAGGGTGCGGCGGTGATTACGGTCTTGCTCAATGTTTGCGCGCTATGGAAGCAGGAAAGCCGCAATCGCACCGTCACCGCGCCCGACCGTGAAACGCCCGCCTTCTCGGACGTGTGGCGCGATTTTGTGGCCGAGCCCAACACGGTCCGGCTGCTCGTGGCGATCGGCATTGGCGCCGCAGCATTCGCCATGCAGGACGCCCTGCTTGAACCCTATGGCGCCGAACTTCTGGGGCTGAGCGTCGGCTCGACCACCATGCTGACCGGTTCCTGGGCTTTTGGCGCGATTGTCGGCTTCTCGCTTTCCACGCGCGTTCTGGAACGGGGCCATCACCCCTTGCGCATCGCCGGTTTCGGACTGGTGGCCGGGATTTGCGCGTTCTTGTTGGTGCTGCTGGCCGCCCCGCTGGCAGCACCGGCATTGCTGGGGCTGGGCGCCGCGACCATTGGTTTCGGCATCGGGCTGTTTTCTATCGGCACGCTGATCGCGGCGATGTCGCTGGCGGAGCGCGGCGATTCCGGCGTTGCCCTTGGTGCATGGGGCGCAGTGCAGGCCACGGCGGCTGGCAGCGCGCTCGCACTGGGCGGCATTATCCGCGACACTGTAGCGCTGCTCAACGGCCCCGGTGGCCGGGCTGCGGGCTATGCCACGGTCTACAGTCTTGAAATTCTGCTGATGTTTGTCGCGTTGATTGTCCTCGGACCGCTCGCTGGGACACGCATTGGCGTCGCCGGTGGGCTGCCCGGTGGACAGATGGTGCTGCCCGAGTTTCCGACATGAGTGTGGTGCTGAAATGAATAAGGTGGCGGGAATTGCGGCCTCTGGGGCCCTGATCCGGGAAAGGAAAGTTCGATGAAAAGCGCATATGTTGTTGGCTCGATTGACGTCGCGGAGCTGTCGCTCGCCGCGTTCTTCCTTTTCTTTATCGCGCTGGTGTTCTGGCTGCGACGCGAAGATCGGCGCGAAGGCTACCCGCTTGAGCATGAACTGACCGGCCGGATCGAAACCGTGGGCGGCCTGCTTTCCACAGCGCTTCCGAAGCGCTTCGTGCTGCCGTTCGATCGCGGGGTTGCGGTCTATCCCCGGCCACGCGAGGAAGGCCGTGAGCCGGTCAATATCGCAGCCAAGCGGCTCGAAAACTTTGCAGGCGCCCCCTATGTGCCCACGGGCAACCCGCTGGCTGACGGGGTTGGGCCCGCCGCCTATGCCCAACGCGCCCGCTGGCCCGATCAGGACGCGCATGGCCGCGCGCGTATCGTCCCGCTTTCGACCGATGATAGCATCTCGGTGTGGAGCGGCGGCAACGATCCGCGCGGCATGAAGGTTACTGCGGCTGACGGCGTCGTGGCCGGCACCGTGCGCGAACTCTGGATCGACCGCGCTGAGCACATGGTCCGCTATCTCGAGGT
>CAIKKO010000389.1 GCA_903828025.1 uncultured Sphingomonadales bacterium | reverse complement strand
TCGCAGCCGATCAGCAGCACGCGCTTGCCCTGCTGCGCCATCATGTAGCTGAGGTTGGAGAGGGCAAAGCTCTTGCCCGAGCCGCCCTTACCGTAGATCGCGATGATCTGCGTTTCCTTGGTTACCTCGCTCGTGGACACCGGATCGGGTTCAATGGCCGCTTCGTCTCGCAGGGCCTGAACGTGGTCAGGTGTTGCCAAAGTCGTCATGCGCAATCGCTCCAGTCTAGAACCATCTTGAGGCAGTCGCGGTCAGAAAAAGCCGCGGGATAGGCGTCCCCAGCTTCGCGGGCGGGGCGCACGTCGGTCACCAGCCCTGAAAGGTCGAGCTTGCCGGAATCGACAAGGTCGCGCGTCTTGCCGAGGTCTCCCGGGCTCCATTCAGCCGCAACGCGGATCCGTGCCTCGGCCCTGAAAGCGACCGGGAAGGCGAAGTTCAGCCGGTCTGAATAGAAGCCGGCAAGGTTGATTTCACCGCCCTTGGCCAGCCGCCCGAGCAGCGTGTCGAGAATATTGGAATCGCCGCTGGCATCGCAGATCGAGCGATAATCGCGGCGGGTGTCATCATCCGGGGCCATGACGGAATATCCCAAGGCCCCTGCGGTGCGACGCGGATCGGTTTCCCACACGGTCGGCGGCGGCGCCCCCAGTGCAATCGTGATCCGCGCGAGCAGCCGGCCCAGCACGCCGTGTCCGACTATCAAATCAGGTAGGGTGCCGCCATCGAGCGCGTGAAGCGCCGTGGCGGCCAGTGCAAACAGCACACCGTCTGCACGGAGCGACTCGTCGATGTTGAGTGCGCGTGTGGACGGCAAAACCAGCCGCCGCGCCGAGCCGCCGAACAGGCCACGGGCATCGCGGAAGCAGCTCGCGCCGGGAACGAACACCCAATCGCCGATTCGGTCCTGGGCATCATGGCCTGCATCGATCACCCGCCCGACCGACTCGTATCCCGGTACTAGCGGATAACCCATGCCCGGAAACATGGGCATTTTACCGGTCCAGAGCAGCTTTTCGGTGCCCGTGCTGATCCCGCTCCAGCGGATTTCAACCACGACATCGGCATCGCCCGGCGCATCAAGCAGCAGGGGCCGGAGCGACAGTTGCTCCGGAGCCTCCATTATGAGTGCAAGTGCTTCCACGGTTGCGATTCCCCTCCCCGAGGTCCGCGAGGGTTTGCCGCACGGTCTTGGGGTCTTTCCGAGTGTCAGCTTACATTGTCATAAAAAAGTGTCAACTCAGCAGTACACATTTGCCGACAGGTGGTCTGGACAGTCCGCTCAGACCCGCGCCACAATCGCACCACAGACGAGCGGCAAGTGGGTAGGAAGGACCTTCCATCGGCTGAAGCCGGCGCTGTGCAGCATGGCGCCGAGCTCGGCGGGACGGCGCGGGCGCCCCGATCCCATGGCCCAGAGGTAGAGGCCGAAGTAGGCGTCCCCCATGGCGGCTCCGCCTGGTGCGCCGGCCATCGGTTCGCCGATCAGCAGCGTTCCACCTGGTGGAAGTGCTGCGCGGACTGCACGCAGCAGGCGCAGCGCCGGCTCATCGTCATGATCATGGAGGATGCGCACGAGAGTGATGAGATCGTGGCCCTCCGGCAGCGGATCATGCAGGAAACTGCCTTTGTGCAGCGTGAGTCGTGGGCCGATCAGGCCGTCGCGCGCTAAAGTGCTTTGCGCGCCTGCGACCACATCTGGCAGATCAAATAGACCGAGTCGCAAGCCGGGGGCAGCGGTGCCCACCGCGCGGATGAACGCGCCCGTGCCGCCGCCGACATCGAGCACTGCGCGGTGTTGGCT
>CAIKKO010000388.1 GCA_903828025.1 uncultured Sphingomonadales bacterium | reverse complement strand
GCGGTGACGTGATCGCTGGGACCTGGGTGGTCGAAGCACCCCGCCGGAGGCTCGGCCAGGCGCTCTCTGTCGTCGGGACCACAGCCGCGATCCCCGAGGGCTACCAATTCACCGCGCGGGAGCTGGCGGTCTACGGCGAGTACGAATTGCAGACGCTCGAACGCGTGCTGCGTGAGGGGCGCGGACCAGCGCTCGACGACGTCGCCGATGCGATCAGCCGCAAGATCGGCCGCCCGTATCCCGCCAACGCAGAGCGCGCCTTCCTCGAAGCCTATTACCTGCAATTGCGCGGGCAGCTGGAGCAAGGCATGCGGCTCGGCCGCCGCAAGGCCGACAAATACGCGGCCTGACTCCCGTGCCGGAGAGGCTCCGGCACCGGGGGTCAGCCATTCGCTTAGTTGCGCCATTTCCAGCTGCGCAGCAGCATCGAGCCCTGCAGGTGGCGATACTTCGCACGATCGGCGGAGGCTGCCTGCTCCTGTTCCAAGGTCATGGACATATAGGCGTTGTAGGCCGCCTCGCGCTTGTCCGCCTCGGCCGCATCGGCAAATTTCGGAAAGCGGGTAATGAGGTAGTAGTCGGGCTCGCCGTGCCGCTTGTTTTCGTTGGTCAGGATCTCGTAGCTCGTGATCCAGCCCTGTTTCACGGCAAAGTCCTGCCCCTTGCGCCACACGCCCGCGAGGTGGTTGATATAGTCGAGATCATGGCCGTCATCGACGCTGATGCTCGAGACTTCCACGTAGTCCCCAGCGACGACCGGCAATTGCTGGGCCAGCGAAACGGCGGGAACAGCACATACGGTGGCAAGCGCGGCAGCCGCCGCAAAACGAAGCGATTTCATGGTCGATTTCTCCTGAACCGGCACATTGATGTGCGCCGCAAGTTTCAGCCGGAGAGTCGGGCGATCCGTTTTGTCTCGACGTCTGGCGGCGGGAAGCTGCGCCTAGTGTGCCGCGCAGTCAATCAGGCGAATATGCCGATTTGGCGGAGCCCCCCGGAATCAGCGCGGGCGCGAAACAGGCCGGGGGTTGTGAAGGCAAAGCCAGTCTCGCCGTCCGGTGTCGCGAAGATTACCCCGCCGACGCCGTCCATCGTCCCCACTTCTGCCAGCACGGCCTCGGTCGCCGCCTGCGCGCTCTCGCCGCCCAGCCGGATGCGGGCGCAGATCTCGTGCGCGACGGCGGCGCGGATGAACTGCTCGCCCGAGCCGGTGCAGCTGACCGCCGCTGCGCGGTCATCAGCGTACGTCCCCGCGCCGATCAGCGGCGAATCGCCGATCCGGCCCCAGCGCTTGCCGGTGAGCCCGCCGGTCGAAGTTGCCGCCGCGACATGGCCGGCCGCATCGACCGCCACCGCGCCCACGGTGCCATACTTGAGCCCCGCATCGAACCAGCCAAGCTTCTTCGCTTTCAGCTCCTGCAACTGCCGCCAGCGCTCCTCGGTGGCGAACCAATCGGGATCGACCATTTCCACGCCCTGCTCGCGCGCGAATTCTTCCGCCCCTGCGCCGCTCAGGAACACATGCGGGCTGCGCTCCATCACCGCGCGGGCGAGGCGGACAGGATTGCGCGTATGCGTCACGCCGCAGACCGCCCCTGCCATGCGCGAGGCCCCCTCCATCACCGCCGCATCGAGTTCATTGGTGCCGTGATAGGTGAACACCGCCCCGCGCCCGGCGTTGAAATGCGGGTCATCCTCCAGCGCCGAGACCGCCGCGCAAACCGCCTCCAGCGCGCTCCCGCCCGCGCTGAGCACATCGCGCCCCGCATCGAGCGCAACGCCCAGCGCGGCCTCGTGCTCCGCCACGGCGGCGGCGTCCATCGTCTCGGGCGTCATCGCACCGGCCCCGCCATGAATGGCCAAGGCCCAGCGGCCACTTTCACTTGTCTCGGTCATGGGGCCCGCGATAGCAGATAGGTTGAGCGGGACCAGAGGGGCGACGATGATCGAAGGCCTGGAAATTGCAGAAGACGACCTCTCGG
>CAIKKO010000387.1 GCA_903828025.1 uncultured Sphingomonadales bacterium | reverse complement strand
GGGATGCCGAGCGGAAAGTCCCGGCGTCAGCACTCTCCTCAGGTTGCCGAAGCCATCCGCCCCTTCACCCACGCAATCACCGGCATCAGCGGATAGACCAGGGTTTCCTTGATCGACATATGCCGCCGCCCCTCCTGCCCGACTTCGACCGCCTCGCCCGCGCGGAAGGTGCCGTGCACGCGGTCGAACAGGATCAGCGCGCAGGCATAGTTGCAGCGCGTGTCCTCATATTCAACCGAGTGGTGCAGGCTGTGCGCCTCGATCGTCGTGAAAATGGCCGAATACCAGCGCGGCGGGTTGAAGCGCACGTTGGCATGCGAAAACGCCGCAATCGTGCCGAGCATGTGCCCGGCGCAAAACAGCGCGGTCAGCGAGAAATCGAGGAACGTCACCACGCTCAGCCCGATCAGAAACAGCTCGAACGGATTGCCCACAGCACCCTTCAAGGCATTGAGCTGGCGCACGAAATGGTGCGGCGCGTGGACGACCCATAGCGGAAACCAGTTGTGCATCGCGCGGTGCAGCCAATAGTGCCCCCATTCGATCAAGAGCATGATCAGCGCGACTTGCACGATCAGCGGCGCATGCTCCAGCCACGGCGTATGAATGCCCAGCCAGTCATTCAGCGCAAACTGCGGCGGATCGGCCCAGTGCTTTCCAGCATAGCGCACCACGGTGTAGAACATCGCGAAGTAGAACAGATCGGAGAGGAACTCGGCCCGGGTCAGCCGCCAGCTGGCATGGCGTTCGTTCACCAGCTCAAGCCCGAGGATCATGAACTTGTTGCAGATCGCGGCGATCACGATGGTCCAGCCGCTCGACGCCAGATCCGCCGGGAGCAGCGACCAGAACGCGAAAATCGCCACCAGCGTCGCGGGCTGGTAATACTTGAACACGGTTGCCTTAATACTTGAAGCCATGCCCGCAAACCCCCGTATTTCCCGGTAATTTAAGCAAGCTATCAGCAAGTTTCCGGATCAACAACCGGGTAGGCCATCAGGGCCGCCGACGCATCCGGCGCAGCGAATTCGCTTGCAAAAAATGCTCGGATTTGATCAAATCAATCAATAACAATCATTGCGGTGCGCGGCCACTGCAGGGAACGGAGAGATAGGATGAAGACGGGCCCCTTGCGGTTGATCGGTGCGCTCTTGCTGGCCAGCACCGCCTTCGCCCCGCTCCACGCTGACCCACTGGACGACGGCTTCCGCGATCCCCCCGCCAGCGCCCGCCCGCGCGTCTGGTGGCATTGGATGAACGGCAATGTCACCGAGGAGGGGATCAAGCTCGATCTCGAATGGATGAAGCGCATCGGCATCGGCGGCGTGCAGAACTTCGACGCGCAGTTGCAGACACCGCAAGTCGTGGACAAGCGCCTCGTCTACATGACCCCCGAATGGAAGCACGCGTTCCGCTTCGCGGCCGAAACCGCCGACCGGCTCGGCCTCGAAATGGCCATCGCCGCCTCCCCCGGCTGGAGCGAGAGCGGCGGGCCGTGGGTCAAGCCTGCGGACGGGATGAAGAAGCTCGTCTGGTCCGAAACCATGGTCCCCGGCGGCAAGCGCTTCAAGGGCAAGCTCGCCGCCCCGCCGAGCATGACCGGCCCGTTCCAGGACCTTGGCATGCAACCCGAAATCGGCTCGGATCATCCCAAGACCGACCTCCCGCAGCTTTACCGCGATACCTATGTGCTCGCCACCCGCGAGATCGAGGCCCCGCTCGCGCCCACTTACTCCGCCTCGTCGGGGCCGGTTGACGGTGCGCTGCTCGCCGATGGCAAGCAGGCGACCATGGTGCAGATCCCCGCTGGCACCGCCGCAGCCCCCGGCTGGCTCCGCGCCGATTTCGCCGCGCCGCAGGTGGTCCGCTCGGCCACGCTTGGCACCACGCCGCGCACGCTGTTCGGCGCTGCCAGTTTCGCGCCGGTGCTGGAGGCGAGCGCCGACGGTGTGGCATTCACCGAAGTCGCGCGCTTCCCCAGCGGCACCAGCGCCGAATACACGATCACCTTCCCGCCGGTCACTGCCAAGGCCCTGCGCGTGCGCTTCCTGCCCGATACCAAGGGCTTCAGTATCCCGACGCCGCCCGCCCCCGGCGCGGAATTCCCCGCCTTCCCCGGCTTCATGAGCGGCGGTCCGCCGCAGATCACCGTGTCCGAACTGCGCCTCTCCGCCGCCGCGCGCACCCACCGGTTCGAGGAAAAGGCCGGGTTCGCCGCCACTCTCGATTACTACAGCCTCGCCTCTCCCGAAGGCACCGGCATTGCCCCCACTGACGTGATCGACCTCACCAGCAAGATGCAGCCCGACGGCAGCCTCGATTGGACCCCGCCCAAAGGCCGCTGGCGCGTGCTGCGGATGGGCTACTCGCTCACCGGCACCGAAAACCACCCCGCCACGCCCGAGGCGACCGGGCTGGAAGTCGACAAGTTCGATGCCGATGCGGTGCGGCGCTATATCAACACCTACCTCGATACCTATGTCGATGCGGCGGGCCACGACCTGATCGGCGCCAAAGGCGTGCGCGCCTTGCTGAACGACAGCATCGAAGTCGGCGCATCGAACTGGACGCCGCGGCTGGTGGCCGAGTTCACCGCAAGGCGCGGCTATGATCCGGTGCCATGGCTCCCCGCGCTGACGGGCGTGATCCTCGACAGCCCCGCAAAGACCGACGCGTTCCTCTACGATTTCCGCAAGACGCTCGCCGAATTGATGGCCGATGCGCATTACCGCACGATCACCGCCGAAGCGCACAAGCGCGGGCTGATCCACTATTCCGAGGCATTGGAAGACAAGCGCCCCTCGCTCGGCGACGATATGGACATGCGCCGCGATGCCGACGTGCCGATGGCCGCGATGTGGTCCTATCCCGCCGGGGGCGCACCGCAGCCGACCTATCAGGGCGACATGCGCGGCGCGGCCTCGGTCGCGCATGTTTACGGGCAGAACCTTGCGGCGGCGGAATCGCTCACGTCCGCGCTGCAGCCGTGGGCGTTCAGCCCGCGCGATCTGCAGCCGATGATCGACATGGAATTCGCGATGGGGATCAACCGGCCGGTGATCCACACTTCGGTCCACCAGCCGCTGACCGATAAGGCCCCCGGCTTCTCGCTGTTCATTTTTGGCCAGTATTTCAACCGGCTGGAAACCTGGGGCGAGCAGGCCAAGCCCTGGGTCGACTATATCGCGCGCAGCAGCTTCCTGCTCCAACAGGGGCGCAACGCAGCCGATGTCGCGTACTTCTACGGCGAGGAAGCCCCGCTGACGGCACTGTTCGCCAAGGCGGTTCCGGCGGACTTGCCCAGCACCAACGCGTTCGATTTCGTCAATGCCGATGCCTTGCTCAACCAGATCGGCAACGACGGCGGCGATCTCGCGGCCAAAAGCGGGGCGCGCTACAAAGTGCTCTACCTCGGCGGCAGCAGCAGCCGCATGAGCCTTGCCGTGTTGAAACGCATCGACGCCTTGGTGCGCGGCGGCGCAACCTTGGTGGGCGTGAAACCCACCGGCTCGCCCGCGCTGATGGATGATCCGGCGGAGTTCGCCCGGATCGCCGACGCGCTGTGGTCCGGCGATTCCGGCAAAGGCCGGGTGATGGCCAGCCGCGATCCGGACAAGGCGCTGGCCGCGCTCGGGATCGCGCCCGACACGGCCTATTCCAAGGCCGCCGCCGACACCGCGCTGCTGTTCGTCCACCGCAAGACGGCGGACGCCGAGATCTACTACGTCACCAACCGCAAGGACCGTGCCGAGCCGACCACGCTCAGCTTCCCCGTCACGGGCAAGGCCCCCGAATGGTGGGACGCCGCCAACGGCACGGCCCGGCCGTTGGGTTACCGCGTGCAGGATGGGCGCACCGCGATTGCGCTGACGTTCAACCCCTACCAGTCGGGCTTTGTCGTGTTCCGCAAGGCCGGGGC
>CAIKKO010000386.1 GCA_903828025.1 uncultured Sphingomonadales bacterium | reverse complement strand
GATCGACATCAGCCGCGTCGAAGTGCTGCAGGGCCCGCAGGGTACGCTCTATGGCCTCGGCACGCTGGCCGGTGCGGTGCGCTACATTCCGAACCGTCCGAACACCGACAAGTTTTCGATTGATGCCCATGGGCGGAATTTCGTGGAATCGCACAGCTCGCAGATCGGGTACGACGGCGATATTGCGATCAATGTGCCGATCCTCAAGGACCACATCGCCTTCCGCACTTCGACCGGCTACTATTTCAATCCGGGCTTCATCGATTACACCCACCTCCTGAAAAATCCGGGTGTGTCCGATCCGCAGCCGATCCGCAGCGCGGTCGGCGCCGATGGCGGGTTCGGCACGGCTGCCGATTATGCCAACAACTTCACGTTCAAGAAGGATGTGAACTACGAGCGCACGTTCTCGACCCGCAACCAGCTGCTCATCGAGGTCAATCCGGCGATCAAGGCCTACTTCACGTATGCGCACCAGGTCTCGTCGACTGGCGGGCGTCAGGCCAATGGCGCGGGCGTGCTCGGCACCGGCCGCTACGAGGGCCCCTGGCGCTATCTGGAGCCCAACAAGCGCACGGCCGATCTGCTTTCGGCCGAGTTCAACATCAATCTGTTCGGCATTGCGCAGCTCGTCAGCACCACCGCGACGACCAAGCAGCGCATCGACAACGAGGCGGACAACACCGACCTTCTGCTCGATCTCAACTACGGCTACGAATCGTTTCCGAAGTTCTCCTCGCACAACCAGTCGACCGCCTATTACCGCCAGTTCAACCAGGAAATGCGTCTGGTCTCGACCCATGGCGGGCCGTTCAGCTGGGTAGTCGGCGGGTTTTACAACAATCTGCGCTATACCTCGCAGTACCGCGAATATGTCCCCGGATACGCCAACTTTATCGGCGTCAATCGCCCGGATGATCTGGAATACATGTCGTTCGTCAACACCCGCACCAAGGAAAAGGCGGCCTATGGCGAAGGCACCTTCCACATCACCAAGGCGTGGCAGGTTACCGGCGGTCTGCGCTACTACAAGTATGATGCGTTCGCGGAAGGCGGCACCGATACGCCGCTGTTCGGCGGCGGTCTGACCCGCACGCCCTATCCGCTGGTGGTGTTCGACCCGAGCCGCATCAAGTCCGGCTCGACCAGCAGCGACGGCTTCGTGTGGAAGGCCAACAGCTCGTACAAGGTCAATGACGGACTGCTGATCTACGGGACGTACAGCACCGGGTATCGCACCGGCAACGTCAACCGCGTCGCGCCTTGCACGTTCACGCCCGACAATGTGCCGCCGGGCCAGAACGTCTGCGCCTACCCCAACGAACTGGCGTACGGTCCGGACAAGACCCGCAACATCGAACTCGGCGTGCGCTATGCCACGCCGGACAAGCGCCTTGAGCTGACCGTGAGCGGTTTCCGCGTCCACTGGAACGGCATTCAGGTTCCCAGCACGACCGTGAACGGTGCCGTGGGCATCACGGTCAACGCCAGCCGGGCCTCATCCAAGGGCTTCGAAGTGGCGGGGCAGTTCAAGATCACGCCGCGCCTGGTGTTCCAGGGCACCTATTCCTACACCGATGCCCGCCTGACCGGGTTCGCCAAGGACATCGTCATCAGCCAGACCTTGCCCTACAGCGCGTACTCGGGGGATCGCCTGCCGGGCTCGACCAAGAATTCGGGCGCAGCGCAGCTGACTTATACCTACCCGCTCGCCAATGGCGCGGACATCGAAGCGAACTGGGCCGCGACCTATACCGGCAACATCTATTCGCGCCTCGGCCTGCGCGGCAACGGCGAGATCCTGCCGGGCTATACCACCCACCGCGCCTCGGTCACCTACCGGGACAAGGCGTTCGAGGTTTCGGCCTATGCGGACAACATCTTCGACAAGTATGCAGTGACCGCGATCAGCAACGATATCAGCTCGTTCAACCAGGTCCGCACCAATGTGGTCGAGCGCTATTATGCGCAAGGCGTGCTGACCCCGCGCCGGGTGGGGGTCGATCTGCGGTTCCATTATTGATCAGTAAGCATACAATGACCAGAAAGGCAGGAGTTCGGTGATCATGGGTGAGGGCATCAAGAAGCTGGCGGTCGATTGCATTCCGCCGGCAACTCTGGTGGCGGTGGTGGCGTTCTGGTACTATGCGCCCGCAGCATGGGTTGAAAACCCTTGGACCCTGCTCATGGTCTCGATCACCTACACTGCGTGGGTGCTCCTGCTTGAACTCGTGTTCGAGCGGCATGCGATCTGGCGGATCAACACCAGAGAGTTCCTGACCGATCTGTTCTACTTCGTCCTGATCAACACTGTCATCGCGAAGCTGGTGATCGTGCTTACGGACGAGCCGCTGCATACGCTCAAGGAATCCTGGGGCATCGCCACGCCCTGGGCGATGCAGCTGCCGTTTCTGGCGCAAGTCGCGCTGTTCGTGTTTGTATGGGAGTTCGGGCAGTATCTGATGCATCGGCTGATGCACGATTGGGAGCCGTTCTGGCTCACCCATGCGCCGCATCATCACATCACCCAGCTCAACGCGATGAAGGGCGCGGTGGGCAACCCGCTCGAACTGTTTCTGGTGAGCATCGGCGTGGTGGCGCTGTTCGATCTGCCGCTCAACGCGGTCCTGTGCGGCTACAGCTTCACTGGCGTAATCGGGACGTTCAACCATGCGAATGTGCGCTCTGACCCGCCGTTCTTCTACTCGTTCTTCTTCACCACGATCCGCCATCACAGCTATCACCATTCGGTCGGCTATGAGAACACGCGCTGCAACTACAGCAACAACCTGATCCTGATCGACCGCATCCTTGGCACGTACAAGGAAGGTGAGGGCATTCTGGTGGGGCAGGACGAGCGCCGCCGACTGTCGATCTGGGAACAGTTCGTGTTCCCGCTGCGCCCGCTGATCAAGCTGTTCGAAGGCAAGAAGGGCGACGGCAGCGTAGCCGGACATTGACCGACATCATCGCTGCCGCCCGCCGCGCGCTGGAGCGCGGTGACATGCGCGCTGTCGAACAGCACGCGACAGACCTTGTCGCGAAGCTGCCGAGCGAGGCTGAGGGCCACTTCCTGCTCGGCATCGCCAAGGCGGACACCGGGCAGATCACGGCGGGCATGGCCCACGTGGCACAGGCGGTCGCGCTCGATCCCAAAGGGGAATACCGCGCGCAACTGGCGCGACTTCAGGTCACGCTGCGGCAGGACGGCGCGGCTGCGGACACGCTCGCCGCTGCCGAACAGGCGCTGCCCGGCGATGCGCTCAGCCGCGATACGATGGGCTGCGTCTATGCGCGGCTGGGCGAGCATGCCGCCTCGCTGCCGCATTTTGCCGAGGCGGTGCGGCTAGCCCCGGACAATCCCGAGTTCCGCTACAATCAGGCCGCTGCGCTCAATTTCGTCGGGCAAGTGGCCGAGGCGGAGGCGGCGCTGGAGGCGCTGCTTGCGCTCGCCCCCGATGCCGCGCGCGCCCACCACTTGCTCGCCAGCTTGCGCAAGCAGACAGCGGCGCACAACCATGTGCCGCGCCTGACCGCCGCGCTGGAGCGTGCCCGCGCCGGGGAGGACCGGCTGCTGCTCGGCTATGCGCTGGCCAAGGAACTGGAGGATCTGGGCGAGCAGCAGGCTGCGTTCGCGCGGCTGGCCGCCGCCAATGCCGAGCACCGCGCCCGGCTGCCCTACCGCTTTGAAAACGACGCTGCGAACTTCGATGCGATCGAGCGGACATGGGCACAAGTGGCCGATGCGCCCGTCGTCTCCGCGCCGTCCGATGCCCCGATTTTCGTGATCGGCATGCCGCGCACTGGCACGACACTGGTCGACCGTATTGTGTCCTCGCACCCCGAGGTGTGGAGCGCGGGCGAATTGCAGGCGATGCCGCTGGCGGTAAAGCTGGCGGCGGGCACGCGCACGCGCACCGTGCTCGATCCCGAAACGATCGCGGCGGCAGCGGGCGCGGACCTCGGTGCCATCGGGCGCGACTACCTCGCCCGCGCGCTGCACCATGCCGGAGCGCGCGAGAGCGGGCGGTTTAGCGACAAGTTTCCCGGCAATTTCCATTATGCCGGGTTTATCGCGCGCGCGCTGCCCGCCGCGACCATCGTGTGCCTGCGCCGCCATCCGCTCGACACGGTGCTGGCGAACTTCCGCAACTTGTTCGCGATCAGCTCACGCTATTACGACTACAGCTATGATCTGATGGACATCGCGCACTACTATGCGCGGTTCGACCGGCTGATGGCGTTCTGGCGCGAGGCGCTGCCGGGGCGCATTCTGGAGCTGCGTTACGAGGATCTGGTGGCGGATCAGGCGGGCGAGACGCGGCGGCTGCTCGCGCATTGCGGGCTCGACTGGGCGGACGCCTGCCTCGATTTCCACCACAATGCCGCGCCCGTCTCCACGCCCAGCGCGGCGCAAGTGCGGCGGCCGATGTATACGGAATCGGTCACGCGCTGGAAGCAGCACCAGACCGCGCTGGCTCCGGTGATCCGCTGCTTTGAAGAGGCCGGGGTCGCTATTTAGGCGCAGCCGGGCAGGCGATGGTCTGGCCGACGCCTTCGATGCTCGCGGCGCGCACGGTGAGCACGAGACCCTTGCCGCCCGCGATCTTGAGCGGCGTGCCGACCGCCTTGAAATTCGCCCCCACAAAGCAGCGCAGCGGAATGCGCGCGGTGAACGCGGCGCCGGGCACGCCGAACGTGGCCTTGGGGTCGAATGTCAGAGTCGCCCCAGCCATGGTGACCGAGACCGGGCCCGCCGCCGCATCCAGGCGGCCATCGAGCCGCAGCGCGAACTCCTCGTCAAGCTGGCGCATCAGGTCCACCGGCGGTCCATCAATGGCGAGCGCGCCGGCTTCGCTCCAGCTGAACTGCTGCGAATCCTCCTGCGCGCCGAGGTCGGTGGTGTGCGCGGCGATCCCCGGATCGAGGCTGAGGTGCCAGGGGGAGGGGACTTTGCCGAGCGTGAGGTAAACACCTTCGCTCGCCGAGGCGACGAGATCGACATGCGGGTTCTCGTTCACCGGGCCGACTGTGGCGGCGTGCGCGTAATCGAGCCCATAACCTGCCGGAAACAGTGGGGCCTTGACCGGCGAGACGGCATCGGCGGGCCAGGGGAAGGGGAGCTTGCCGGTAAAGCCGCGCGCAGGCTTGCCGTCCTTGCGCGCCACCAGCACGTCCGCCACGCCCTGCCCTTGCGTGCCGGGCAGCCAAGCCGCGACGAAGGCGTCCGAGGCGTTGAGTTCGGGGCCGACGAACAGTGGGCGGCCCGAGAGGAACACCGAGACCACCTTGATCCCCTGCGCCTTCAGCTTGGCGAGAAGCGCCTGCTCGCCCGTATGCGCGCGGAACGCGAGGTTGGGCATGTCGCCCTGAAATTCGGCGTAAGGCTGCTCGCCATAAACGACGACGGCCACATCGGGCTTGGCGCTGAAGCTGCCATCGGCCGAGATCGCGGCCTGCCCGCCTGCCTTGGTGACGTCCTCGGCGATGGCGCGGCCGATGGTCTGGCCCTTGGGGAAGTCGGCTGCGGTGGTGTCGGTGCCCTGCCAGGTGATTGTCCAGCCGCCCGCCTGCATTGCCATGCTATCCGCGCCGGGGCCGGTGATGAGCACGTTCGCGCCGGGGCGCAGCGGCAGCACGCCGCCGTTGTTCTTGAGCAGCACGAGCGATTTGGCCGCAGCTTCGCGCGCCACCGCGAGGTGTGCGGGCGCGCCGACCAGCGCCGGATTGCCGCGCTGCACCGGGGCGGCGGACAGAATGCCGAGCTTGGCCTTGACGCGCAGGATGCGGGCGACCGCGTCGTTGACGCGCACCATCGGCAGGGTGCCCTGCTGCGCCTCGCGCAAGGTGGCCTCGAACAGGCCCTTCCAGCTGTTGGGCGCCATCGCGAGATCGAGCCCGGCGGTGAAGGTTTTCGGGCAATCGGTGACCGTGCAGCCGGGGACCTGGCCGTGGCCGTTCCAATCCCCCACGACGAGGCCCTCAAAGCCCATGCGGTGCTTGAGCACGTCGGTGAGGAGCGATGCGTTGCCGTGGTTCTTGGTGCCGTTCCAGCTGGAGAAGCTGGCCATCACGGTTAAGGCACCGGCATCGATCGCGGCGGGATAGCCTTGCGCATGCTTGGCGATCAGCTCGCGTTCGGAGATCACGGCATCGCCCTGATCCTTGCCGCCGAGCGTGCCGCCATCGGCGAGGTAGTGCTTGGCAGTGGCCGCGACTTTATCTTTGGCGAGCGGCTTGCCGGGCACGAGCGCGCCCTGCAGCCCCACGGTCATCGCGCGGGCATAGCGCGCGACCAGCGCCGGGTCTGCGCTGTAACCTTCATAGCTGCGGCCCCAGCGCAAGTCTTGCGGCACAGCGAGCGTCGGCGCAAAGGTCCAGTCGATCCCGCTGGCGGCGACTTCGGCGGCGGTTACCGCGCCGATGCGCTGGATCAGCGCCGGATCGTGCGCCGCGCCGAGGCCGATGTTGTGCGGAAAGATCGTCGCGCCGGGTAAATTGGAATGGCCGTGCACCGCGTCGATCCCGAACAGCATCGGAATGCCCGCGCCGCTCTTGCGCGAAGCGTCGCGGAATTCGGTGACGAGCTTGTCCCACTTGGCGGCATCGGCGCGCTCGTCGCCATAAGGGCCCGAATTGCCACCCGCGAGGATCGAGCCGAGCGGGTATTGCGCAAGGTCGGCGGGGGTGATCGCGCTGATATCCGCCTGAATCATCTGCCCGATCTTCTGCTCGAGCGTCATCTTCGCGATCATCCGCGCGATGCGGCGTTCGGTGGCGGGGCTGCTGATGGCCTTGGGGCTGTGCGCGGCGGGCCAGAGCGCTGGATGGGCACGCGATATTGCGGGGTTGGATTCACTATCAGGCGCAGCATACGCGCTCCCGGCTGTCAGCATCAATGCTGCTACAAGCGCGCGCCGAACCATCATCGTGGAGCCTCTTCCTCTGGTTTCTGTGAACGTTCCCAAATTGGTCCGTCGCATGGGAAAAGGGCAAAATCAAGCGGGTCGCTCAGTTTTCCTTACCAAAAGAGAGCAAGAGCAGCGCTGCCACCAGCGCGAGGCCTGCGAAGAGCAGAAACAGGCCCGAAAAACCGAAGCTTGGCACCAGCGCCAGCGTGAACCAGGGCATGACCAGCGAGGGCATCGTGTTGGTCAGATTGAACAGGCCAAGGTCGCGGCCGCGGCGGCGGCTGTCGGGCAGCGTGCGCAAGGTCTGCGCCGAATGGAGCGCGAGGAAAATCGAGGTGGAGAACCCGAACAGCGCGTAGCTGGCGATGGCCGGTGTCAGGCTCTGCGAAAGCGCCATGCCGACGAGGCCGAACGGCGCGACCAGAGTGCAGACGACGAGTGGGGTGAGCGGGCGGGCATGCCGATCCGCCCAGCGCCCGGTCAGCAAGGCGACCGGGGCAGAGAGCACGAGCACGAGGCTGAACACCCGTGCCGCGAGGTAATCGCCCGTTGCGGGATCGAGGCTGCGAAACCACAAGTAGAGGAACGAAAACAGCGCGGCTTCGGCCACTTGCACCAGCAGGCGCGCGCACCACATGCGCAGCGCTGCGCCCTTGCGGTCGAGCGGCTGGCTGCCCTGCGCCCGCTCTGGTGCTTCGGGCTCATGCAGCGGAGCGGGCGCGCCGTGGAGCAGCACCGGCAGCACGCAGGCCGCCACGATGAGCGCCACCAGCGCAAGGCGGCCGTCGGGCGAGGCCAGCCCGGGGATCGTGACGAACACGCCCGCCACCGCACCGAGCCCGGGGGCAAAGGCGAGCAGCCCGCCGAGCACGCCTTTCTGGCTGTTGGGCACGCAGTCTGCCGCCCAGGCAGATAGCGGCGCCAGCATCATGTTCAGCCCGAGCTGCCACATCAGCACGAGCGCGACGATCTGCGGAAGGCTCGTGGCCTGGCGCAAGCCAAGCAGCAGGCCGCACGACAGCAGCAGCCCGAGCGTGATCCAGCCGCGCCGGTTACGGGTCACATCGCTGAGATAGCCGAAGCCGATATGGCTGATGCTCGCCGCAATCGCGCCGAAAAAGGCGATGGTGGAGAGCCATACAACGTCCTGACCTGATCCCGCTCCAGCGCCCACCATTGCGCTGACCCGCACGGGCAGGAGGATGGTAAGGAACGGGACATAGGCCACCGAGCCGCCCGCCCAGGCGAGGGCATAGAGCAGCAGAAACCGGGTCCGTCCGGCCGCCGCCTGATCAGGCACTTACGGTTTGCTTGGCATCGGCAACCGAACCGCGTTCGACCAGCGTGGCGGGAATGACGGTCAGCTCGTCGATAGGGCCTTCGCCCTTCTGCGCGGCAATGATCAGTTCGACCGCCTTGGAGGCCGTGGCGGCGATGGGCTGGTCGATCGCCGTAAGCTGGGGCTGGGTGAACTGCATCAGCGGCGTATTGTCGAAGCTGATGACCGAAAGGTCTTCGGGCACGTTCAGGCCCAGCGCGCGGGCGACTTCGAGCGTGGCGAGCGCCATCTGGTCGTTGCTGGCGATAATTGCGGTGGGCGGGCTGTCCATCGTCAGCAGCGCCCGCGCCGCGCGCTCGCCCGAGGCATACGTGAAATCGCCCGGGTGCAGCAGGCCTTGGGTGGAAAGCCCGGCTTCGGCCATCGCGGTCTGCCAGCCATCGACGCGCCAGCCGCTGAGGTTGTATTCTGCCGCGCCCGCGATGAAGCCGATGCGGCGGTGCCCGCGCGCGGCGAGGTAGCGCGTGGCGGTGGCGGCCGACCCTTCGTCGTCCATCGAAATCGGCATGCCCACATCGTCTTCCTTCGAGCCGATGCGCGCGAATGGAATTTTTTGTTCGGCGAGGCAGCGCACGATGAGCGGGTTGTCCGAGTGCGGCGGGGTGAGGATGATGCCATCGGGCTGGAGCGCGGCGATGGCGGCGAGCAGTTCGCGCTCCACATGATCGCTATGCGTATCGACCAGTTCGACGATCATGCGGTAGCCGTGCTCGGCGCACTTGAGCATGCCACCGAGCAGCATCTGGTCGACCCAGTCGGTGCCCTGACGCGCGCGCCAATCGGCAATGGTCCGGTCGCGGTCGTTGAGCGCGAGGATGAGGTAGGAACGCGAGCCGCTCATGCGCTGCGCGGCGATCGAAGGGACATAGCCCAGCCGTGCGATGGCCTCCTGCACGCGCTCTTTCAATTCGGGCCGGACATTGGGCTCGTTGTTGATGACACGGCTCACCGTTTGGAGCGATACCCCGACATCCGCCGCGACATGCCTGATCGTGACCGCCTGACGGCGCCTCGCCATGCGTTACTTGCCCCCTTTGCCAACCGCAGCGACCATCACGCTAGCTCACATGGTCCCGTTTTGCCAGACCCGCACCCAAAGGATTGCATAGCGCTTCGGGAAGTCGGTGGTTGAAACGCCGCCACTGCCCCGCGATTCTGCAAGACCACCTCCGATCGCGAGATTGAGGATGAGGTAGAACGGCCGGTCGAAGGGTGCGCCGGGCGCCGCCGATCCCGATGACCACCATTCGCTCCGCTGGCGCGTGGCGTATGTCTTGCCGTCGACTTGCCAGAGGATCTGGTCAGGACGCCATTCGACCGCGTAAGTGTGATAGCCTTTGAGCACTTCGGGAAAGGGGATCTCGGTCCCGGCATGGACATTGCCGGGCCAGGGCTTGCCGAAATGGATCGTGCCAAGGATCGTATCTTCGCGCCCGCCAGCACAGAGTGTGCACGGCACGCCGAGGTTGACCGCTTCGAGAATGTCGATCTCGCCCGATGCGGCCCAGGGGCCGTAAGCATCCTGTTCCGGCATCATCCAGAACGCGGGCCAGGTGCCTTGGCCTTGCGGCAGGCTGGCGCGCATTTCGATCCGCCCATAGCGCCATGATGCCTTGCCTTTCGTGGTCAGGCGCGCCGAACTGTAGTCGCGAGTGACGAGCGTTCCGGGCTTTGCGGAATCGGGCCGCTGGCTGGCGGGGAGGGCAGGGCCGGTCACGCGCTCGTGGCGCGCGGTTATGACCAGCTTGCCCTGACTTACCCGGACATTGGTGGGGGAGTCGGTGTAGCACTGGCGTTCGCCATTGCCGCCGCCCCAGCAGTCGACTTCCAAATTCCATTTGGCCGGGTCCAGCTTCTCGCCGTCGAACTCGTCCGACCAGACGAGTTTCCAGTCTGCCGCAGCCGCCGGGGTGACGGCTAGCAGTAGCAGGAGCGGAGCAAGGATTTTTCGCATCATGCTGCTTTCGTTGCCTGCGCGCCGCAATATTGCGCCACATAGGTCTGGTGATCGGGCAGGCTTGCGACGGTCTTGGCCACACTCTCGCGCAGGCCGCCCAGCAGGTGATCGAGTTCAGCGCCCGAAAGCTTGGTCGCGACCGGGTGATAGGCGCGCGGCATGATGCCCTGGCCCATCATCACTTGCACCCAGCTGTTCTCGACGAACAGTTCCTCGTTCTTGCGGAACACCCGGCCGGTTTCGCGGAACAGTTCGATCCTGTGGGTGAGGCTTTCCGGGATCTCCATATCCGCACACTGGCGCCAGAACGCGCTGTCGCGGCGCTCGGTGGCTTTGTAGTGGAGGATCAGGAAATCGCGGATCTGCTCCATGTCGGCCATCTGCTGGTCGTTGAACTCGGCCACGTCACGTTCACTAACTTCACGCATGGGAAGCATGCGGACAATTCTAAGAATTGCACGTTGAATCAGATGGATACTGGTCGATTCCAGCGGTTCCATAAACCCGCCGGAAAGCCCCACCGCGATGCAGTTGCGGTGCCATTGCTTGCGCCGCGCGCCGGTGGTGAAGCGGATCACGTTGGGCTTGGTCAGAACCTCACCCTCGACCGTGGAGAGCAGCCGCTCCAGCGCCGCGTCCTTGTCCAGATAGCGGCTGCAATAGACGATCCCGTTGCCCTGCCGGTGCTGCAGCGGAATGCGCCACTGCCAGCCGGCATCGTGCGCGATGGCGCGCGTATAGGGCACGGGCGGGCGCACGCTGGCGGTCTGCACCGCGATGGCGGAATCGCAGGGCAGCCAGTGCGACCAGTCATCGTAGCCGACATGGAGCGCGCCCTCCATCAACAGCGCGCGAAAGCCAGTGCAATCGAGGAACAGATCGCCCGCGATCCGCTCGCCCGATTCCAGCACCAAGGCGGCGATATGGCCGTTTACCGGATCGAGCTGGACCTGCGCAATCTTGCCCTCGACCCGCCGCGCGCCATCGGCTTCGGCGAGCCCCCGCAGGAACACCGCATAGCGGCTGGAATCGAGCTGGTAGGCATAGTTGATGCGGTTATCGGGCAAGTGCGCGAACTTGGATTGCATCGCGGCCTGCAGCTCGATGCAATAGTCGTCGTAGCTCGCGGTATGCCCCTTGGTCTGGCCGTGCATCCAGAAGTGCTGGAACCCCGCGCTCCAGTGGTCGCGCCCGGTGGTGCCGAACGAGTGGAAATAGCTTTCCCCCTGCTGCTTCCAGTTTTCGAAATTGATCCCCAGCTTGAAGGTCGCCTGCGTCGCGCGCATGAAGTCGGCCTCGCCGATGCCGAGCAGCCGGTTGTAGGTAACCAGCGGGGGAATGGTGCTTTCGCCCACGCCGATCGTGCCGATGGCTTCGGATTCCACCAGCGTCAGTTCGATGGAATCACCCAGCGTCCGCGCGAGCGCGGCGGCGGCCATCCACCCGGCGGTGCCCCCGCCTGCGACAACGACACGGCGCTTGGTATAAGTCTGCATCATTTGCTCAAGGTCCTGAGGAGAAACGAACGGAGCCGCCCGGCGGCTTCGGCGGTCAGCGGGGCGAGCACGCCGTGCCCGCCTGCGGGGATATGGTCAGTGACGTCGGGGCCGCTTTCGAACACGTAATGATCGAACAGCGCGCGCCAGATCGCCTTGTCTTCAGCGGGCAGATCGCGGATCGAAAGGATCGCGTGGTTGAGCGCGTCCTGCGGCTGGCCGAGCCAGCGCGGCGTATCGCGCCACCAGTAGTTCATCAGAATATTGAAGGGGGCGAGCCCCTCGACATGGTGCCACCACATCGAAGGGATGAACAGTGCGTCTCCCGGCTCCAGCACCGCCATTTGCGCCGCGCCCAGCGCCTCGGCAAAGCGGGGATGCGCGGCGAAATCGGGCGCCTGGAAATCGACCATCGAGATGGCGCGCCCGGCCGGAGTGTTGTCGATGGGGCCCAGGTAGAGGTTCGCGAACTGCTCGGGCGGAAACAGCGTGAAGCGGCGGCGTCCGGCGGCGCAGCAGGCGAGGTTGTCGGGAAAATCGTTGTGCGCAGCAATGCGCGTCTTGGTGCCGATCCACAGGCTGACGGTGGCGTTTCGCGCGCCAAGATCGACGGTGTTGTCGCGCTCGACCCCGTCGAAATGGGTCGGCACGTCGATCGAGCCGAGATAGATCGCGGGGGCATCGGCATGGTCCGCGTTGGCGTCGATCCCGCCGAAAATATCCGCCAGCTTGCCGCGCGCTTCGCGGAAATTCATCTGCATCGCTGCGTCGTAAAACAGGCGGCCATCCGCGCCGGGCATGCCGAGCGAGACCGTGAACGGCACCGGGCGCGCGCGGGCGAGCAAGTACTCGCGCGCGGCGCGGGGTGAGACGAGCCCGGCCTGCACCAGCGGCCAATGCGCCACCAGCCCGCGGATCACGAACGGTTCGCGCGCGCCCTGCAGCAGGCGGTCGAGCGCGGCGGCATCGGCAGCCTCGCGCTCCGCAACCGCGGGCATTGCCGCATAGATCGAGGCGTCTGCCTCAGCCAAGCGCGATGCTCTGGTTCTTGCGCGCGACCAGCCCGCCGAACTGCGCGAGGCTGGCGAGCACCATGTAGATGCGCGCGAGGTGCCCTTCGGCCATCAGCGCGTGCAGCGCTTCGCCGTCCAGCCCGGCGAGGCGGTCCTCGTGGATGGTCTGGAACCCGACCAGCGACTGGACCGACCCGTTGTCGAGCGTGACTTCAAGGCTGAACGGCTCGATCAGTTCATAAGCCTCCAGCGCCGCGAAAAACGCAGCACCCTGCTGCCAGGCATAATCGAGATCGCCGAGCCGAGTGGCGATCATTTCGAGCCAGGGCGTGGGCGTGCCAGCCTCATCGAACACGCGCATGCCTTCGCCGGTGGCCGAAATGCGCGGGTGCGCCATATCGACATGGACTTGGGGCGCGGTGTCCTCGGCCGGCGGGCGGCCGATCAGGAAGGGCTGCACTGCCATCGCCAGCGGGCGGTAGCGTGCGTCCCACGTGTCGCCCTTGAGGAACAGGTTCTCGCCCGCCTCGAAGCCGAACAGCGCGAGCGCGGCGAGCTTGCCCGTCTCGGCATCACGGCGGAACACGATCGGGTAATGCGCCTGCACTTCGCGGAATTCGGCCGGCATGGCGAGGCTGGCCATGACATTGTCGCCATACGCCGCGCCCGCTTCGGTGTGGACGCGCAGCGTGCCGTGATCGGCTGGGTTGAGGATCTGGTGGTTGCTCATGAGGCTCCTTGGGCCGCCAGCGGCGCGGCGAGGGCGGTGAAATAATCGCGGTTGGCGGGCAGGGCTGCGGTGAGTGCGCGCGCCTTGGCCGCCACTTCGCCGAGCCTTGCTGCCGCTGCGGGAGACGGCGGGGCAGTTGCCAGCGGGACCGGAAAGCCCATTCCATAAAGCACATAGTGCTGGCTGGCGGCGGGAAACATCTCGTCCACGCGCGGGAAATCCCATGCCGAGGGCACGTGTTCGCGCCACAGCGCAAGGCATTCGGCAAGGCGCGGCGGGATTGTTTCGGGCGCGCGCTGCGCCTGCCAATAGGGCTCGCTGCGCGTGCTCAGCACATAGTGCAGCTTGAGGAATTCGACGATGCGGTCCCAGCGGTAGCGGAACAGCTCGTTGAAGCGCGCGGCATGGATCGCCATGCTGGCGCGGCTCTGCGGGAAATTCTCCACCAGCGCTTTCAGCGAGAGTTCGATCAGCACGATGGCCGAGGCCTCCAGCGGCTCGATAAATCCGGCCGACAGACCCACGGCGAGGCAATTGCCCACCCAGAACCGGTCGCGGTGTCCGGTGGCGAACGCCAGCTTGCGGGGCGTGAGGCTGGCGGGATCGGTGCCCGGCACGTGCGCCACCACATACGCGCGCAAGATCTCCTCGGCGCGGTCATCGCTCAAAAAGCGCGAGGCGTAGACGCAGCCGATTCCGCGCCGGGCGGGCAGGCCGATATCCCAGAGCCAGCCTGCCTCGTGCGCGGTGCCCACGGTCTGCGAGGCGACCGGGCTGCCGGGCAGGACCGGCACTTGCACCGCGAGCGCGCGGTCGTTGAACGAGATGTCAGCGCGGCTCACCCAGTCGGTGCCGCAGTGCCCGCTGATCAGGATCGCCGCCTGGCCCGAGCAATCGAGAAACAGATCGCCGGTCAGCCGGGGCCCCCCGCGCAGATCAAGCGCGGCGATATCGCCGTTGTCCGCCGCCACGACCCCGGTCACTTCCGCCGCAATCCGCGTGACGCCGAGCCGCGTGGTGGCGTGGCGCATCAGCAGCGCGGCGAACTTTCCGGCATCGAGGTGATAGCCGTAATTCAGCGCCCCGGCATAATCCGGCATCGCGCGCTGGCGCGGGGCAAGGCTATGCGCGCAGACGCCATGCTGCGGCGTGATCGCTGCAGCAAATGGCCCCGGCTGGCCGGCCGCCTGCCATGCTGCGGCAAGCTCGCGCATCTCCGCAGGCGGCGGCGCGGTGAAGGGGTGGAGGTAGCTGTCGGCGGGCGAGCCATCCGCCCAGCCGTCGAAGCGCGAGCCTTGCTTGAACGCCCCGTCGCATTCGCGCAGGAATTCCGCTTCGGGAATGCCGATCATAGCGAGCGTCTCGCGCATCGTCGGCCAAGTGCCTTCGCCCACGCCGATGGTCGGAATATCGGGCGCTTCGACCAGCGTGACTGCGTGGCCGGGCAGCTTTGCCGCGAGCAGGCACGCGGCCAGCCAGCCAGCCGTGCCGCCGCCGACAATCACGATTTGCTGCACCGAATTGCTCATACCCAAGCGACCATACTGCACAATGCACTGTCTGACCAAAAAAGAGAGCCGCACGGCAGGGCAGTGCGGCTCTCGATTATGCGACCCTTCGGGAGGGAGTGAAAGGGTCAGAAGGTGAAGCGCGCCCCTGCTGCCCAGCGGGCATAGCCCGGCTGCGAGAAGAACACCGTTTGCGTGTTGCGTTCGTGACCACGGCGGTCGGCGTTGGTGATGTTGATCCCTTCGCCGAAGATCGTGAGGCCCTTCTTGATCTCGTAGCTCGCGCTCACGTCGTACTGGCCATACGATTCGATGTAGTAGGGATCGCTGCCGTAGCCCGAGAGGAACCCGGCGCGCCAGTTGTAGGCGACGCGGGCCTGCAGGCCATGCTTGTCGTAGAACAGCACGGCGTTGGCGCTGTTGCTGGCACCGGGCACCGCGAACTGGGTGATCCTGTGATCAAGCGCGTTGTCGTAGTTATGATCCGCCTTGACCACGGTGTAGTTCACCAGAGCGCCGAAACCGGTTTCCCAGAAGCTGTGCTGGATCGCGAACTCCCAGCCGTGGATCGCATATGTCTGATCCGAATTGAACGGCTGGTCGATGATGAAGTTCGCCACAGGGTCGGTGGGCTGGCTGATCACGCCCAGCGCTCCGGTGTTGGGATCAACGTACTTCGTTTCGGGATGGTGAGCGATGACGTAGTTGACGAGATCGGTTTGCTTTGCATCCGGACCAAGCGCGGCCTTGGCTTCTGCGGCAAACGCGCCGACCGCCGCATTGGTCAGGCCGAAGGCGGGCCGACTGACCTGATTCCGGCCGAGGAAGTTCTTCACGACCTTGTGGAAGAAGCCCACCGAAATGTAGCTGGTCGGCGCGTAGTACCATTCGGCCGAGAGGTCGACGTTGTACGACTTGAAGGGCAGGAGGTTCGGGTTGCCGCTTCCCCCGTTACCGCCGCCGACGCGGATCAGCTGAGCGAGCGAAGTGCCGCCCTGCAGGTCCGTGTAGCTCGGCCGGGTGAGGGTCTGGCTGTACGATGCGCGCAGCTTGACGTTCTTGATCGGCGCCATGTCGAAGTCGATTGCCGGCAGCCAGTTGTGGTACTTGCCCGAAAGCGAGGCGAAGGACGCGGGGCCGTTGACGATCGTGGTTTCGTTGCCGCCCGACCAGAAGGTGAGCTTCGGGATCGGAACCAGCGAGGTGGAATCCACCTTGGTCGTTTCGTAGCGCAGACCAAGCCGCAGATGCCCCTCGTTCTCGCCGAGGTTGAAGGTGTGCACCGACTGGATATACGGTGCCCAGGTCCGCTCGCGCACTGTGCGATCGGTGTCAAAGGCCTTGAGGCACGCGCCCGGGATCGCCGAGGAACCGCAGATGTTGAGCTTGCTGTTGAGCAGCTTGATCAACCCGGTGGTGTCGATCTGGAAGTAGTTCGGAATGATCTTCGCGTCGCTTGAACCTTCCACGCCGCGCAGATCGTGCGGGAGATCGGTCATCGTGTAGAGGCTGTCCGGCGTGTCGGCCGCCGAAAGCGTGCCGCCCCAGGTATCGTTCTGGATCACGCTGAATTGCGAGTGGGTCTTGTTGTCGGTGTAGGTGACGCCGAAATCGAGGCTGTCGATGAACTTCGAATCGAAGTCATAGCTGCCCTTGAACGAGGCTTCGTTGATCTCGTCGCGGAAATAGGCGTTGCGGAAGGCGTTGCCGGCCGGGCGGATGTTCGCCGCGGTGATCTCTGCGCCGGGCGCCATGGTCACCGAAATGACCGGCATGGCATGGGTGTAGTCAACCGTCTGCGACGTGACGCCATAGATCGCGCTGCCCACGGCGATGCCGCTGCCGTAGGGCGAGGTGGGCTTGCTGGTCGCGGTCGAATTGTGGGCGTCGAGCTCGAGCTTCAGGCCGCCGGGGCCGTCCCACTTCAGGTTGCCGCCGATGGCGCGGTTGATCGAACGGTTGGCCGCGACCGAGCCGGTGATGGCCAGATCCTTGCCCGAACCGGGGGTGAAGCGTTCAGTGTAGAAGTTGGGGCCAGCGGCGGGGCCGTCGGTCCAGCTGCTGCTGGTGTCGCCGTGGTTGAACCACACGCCAATGCTGTTCTGGTGCGAATCGACGGTGTTCTGCGAGAACGTGTAGTCGATGGTGGCAACCAGCGTGTCGGTCGGCTTGACCTGCAGCACGGCCTGACCGTTGATGCGCTTGCGCTCGAACGACGCGAAATCATACCCGGCGTTCTGCGTCACCTGATAGACATCGTTCGGGCCGGGACGGTTGGTGATGTTGGGCGAGCCTGCGGGTGCGAGCGAACCCCAGTTGTTTTCGTCGCCCTTGTAGCCTTCGCGCCAGCCAGCCGAGAAGCCGGCCTGGCTGCCCTTGCGGTCCTGATACGAACCGCTGAGCAGGATGCCGATGCGGTTGTCGGCGAACGTGTCACTGATGATGCCCGAAACTTCGGGCGTGACACCCTTGCCCGAGAAGCGCGAGGTGTCATAGACGCCCTTGACGCCGACGCTGCCGTGCAGGCCGGGGCGATCGAGCGGCTTGGCGGTCTTGATGTTGATCACCGAACCGATGCCGCCGGTGGACAGCGTGGCGCGGCCCGACTTGTAGACCTCGACGCCGGCAATGGCTTCCGAGGCGAGGTTGCCGAAATCGAAGCTGCGCGTATCAGGAACGCCGTTGCCGTCGCCGATCGAGGACACGGCCATCTGGCGGCCGTTGAGCAGCACCAGGTTGAAGTTCGGGCCGAAGCCGCGAACCGTGACCGAGGTGCCTTCGCCGTTGGTGCGGTCGATCGACACGCCGGTGATGCGCTGCACCGATTCGGCGAGGTTGGTATCGGGGAACTTGCCGATGTCTTCCGACGAGATCGCGTCAACCACGCCGGTTGCGGCGCGCTTGATGTTCAGCGAGCTCTTGAGCGAGGCGCGGATGCCGGTGACGATGATGGTGTCTGGTGCAGCCGCTTCGGGGGCGGCTTGCGGAGCCGCTTCCTGAGCAAAGGCCTGCTGTGCGGTGAACCCAAGTGCCATGGCCGAAACGCCCAGCATGAGGCGTCCATAGACAGGCTTGCGCGATCCCTTCATTGCGATTCTTCCCCCTGAAACCCGGCGTTCTCGATGGTTGAACGCCGATTGTGAACGTTCACCTAAATGAGAACGTTCACTTCGTCAAGGCGAAAGCGCGTTAGCCCCAAGGTGCAAATGCGGGAAATCGTCTGGCCAGTTCGGCGCCGTGCGGGGCACCGCTATTCGTAGCGCAAGGCGTCGATCGGGTTGAGGCTCGCGGCGCGGCGGGCGGGGAAATAGCCGAAGATCACCCCTATGGCGGCTGAGATCAGGAACGCGATCACGTTGATCTGCGGCACAAACAGCAGGGGCACTTGCATCAGCGGCGAGACAATCAGCACCAGCACTTGCGCAAGCAGAATGCCGATCACGCCGCCAAGGCACGAAAGGACAATGGCTTCGACCAGAAACTGGGTCAGGACTTCGTGGCCCAGCGCGCCGATGGCGAGGCGGATGCCGATCTCGCGGGTGCGTTCGGTCACCGAAACCAGCATGACGTTCATGATGCCGATCCCGCCAACAACAAGGCTGATAGCGGCGACAGCTGTGACGATGCCGGTGAGCAGCTTGGTCGTGCCGGTCAGTGTCGCGCTGATCTGGGCGGTGTCGAAGATGTTGAAATCGTCCTGCTTGCCTCCGACGATGTTGCGCCGCTCGCGCAGCAATTTGGTGATCGCGTTCTGCACCGTCGCGCTTTCGTAGCGGGGGTCGACGCCGACCATCATCATGCGGATTTCGCGGTTGCCGGTCAGGCGGCGCTGCACTTGCTTGAGCGGCATGAACACCACATCGTCCTGATCGCCGCCGAACCCGGCCTGCCCGCGCGTGGTGAGCGTGCCGATCACGGTGCAGGAAATTCCGCCAAGCCGCACACGCTGGCCAAGCAGCGAGCGTCCGGCAGAGAGGTTCTTGCGCACCGTGTTGCCCAGAATGCACACGCCTTTGCCGCCCGCTTCCTCGGCGGGTTCGAAGCTGCGTCCTTCGGCCAGTGGCCAGGGCTGGATGCGGAAATAGTCGCTGGTCGAGCCAGTGACGGTGGTTGACCAGTTCGATCCTTCATAGACCGCGGTGGTGGCGCTGTTCGCTTGCGGCGCGACCGCGACGATGCCGCCGATCTGGTCGCGGATCGCGGTCACGTCCTGTTCGGTGAAGTTGGGCGGTGTGGGCCCGCCGCCGCCGCGCCCGAAGCCTTGGCCCGGGCGGATCTGGAGGATGTTGTTGCCAAGGCTGGCGATCTGCTGCTGCACCGCCTGCGTGGTCGCCTGGCCCAATGTGACCATGGTGACCACTGCCGCGACGCCGATGATGATGCCCAGTGTCGTCAGGAACGAGCGCATGAGGTGCCGCCGGATCGAGCGGAAGGCGAGGATGAACGTGGTGCCGAGCATCAGGCGACCCTCTCGTCGGCAGCGCGGGCAGGGCTGCGGGCCGTCACTTCGGTGCGCTCGACCAGCCCGTCGCGGAAATGGATGATGCGGTGCGCGAACTGGGCCATCTCGGGCTCGTGCGTGACCATCAGCACGGTGATCCCCGCCGTCCGGTTGAGCTCTGCCAGCAGCTCCATGATCTCGATCGAGCGCTCGGTATCGAGGTTGCCGGTGGGCTCGTCCGCCAGCAGCAGTTCGGGGCTGGTGACGATGGCGCGCGCGATGGCCACGCGCTGCTGCTGGCCGCCGGACAGTTCCGCCGGGGTGTGATCGGCCCAAGCGGTGAGGCCGACTTTGTCGAGCGCTTCCATCGCCAGCGCGCGGCGCTGCTCGCGCTGATCGCCGCGATAGATCAGCGGCAGCTCGACATTCTCCACCGCCGAAGTGCGCGCGAGGAGGTTGTAGCCCTGAAACACGAAGCCGAGATAGCGCCGCCGCAGCAGCGCGCGCTGGTCACGCGTCAGGTCGCCGACTTCGCGGCCCTTGAACAGAAACTCCCCGCCGCTTGGCACATCGAGGCAGCCGAGGATGTTCATCGTGGTCGATTTGCCCGAACCCGAGGGGCCCATGACCGCGACGAAATCGCCCGCCGCGATATCGAAATCGACGCCCTTCAGCGCGAGGAAGCTGGCCGCGCCCTCACCGAAGCGCTTGGTCACGCCGCGCAGGCGGATCAGCGGAGTTTCCGGCATCAGCTGGTCTTCGCGGCGAGCTTGCCGGTGATGACCTGCATCCCCGGCTTCAGATCGCCGCCGAGCACTTCGGTCATCGTGCCGTTGGAAACGCCGGTCTTGATCGAGACCGCACGGGGCTTGCCTGCTTCGAGCACATAGACCGTCTGGCTGGCACCGCGTCCGCGCGTGGCGCTGGGGTTCTGGCTGTCGGCACTGCTGCGCGGGCGGCGGGGGACCAGCGCGCTGGCAAAGCTGCTGCCCGATCCGCCTTTGGCCCCGGCTTCATCGGGGGTGTAGCGCAGCGCGGCATTGGGCACGAGCAGCACGTTCGCATGGGCCTTGGTGATGATCTCGGCAGTGGCGGTCATGCCGGGGCGCAGCCGCAAGTCGCGGTTGTTCACGACAAGATTGGCGACATACGACACGACTTGCGCGGTAGCGGCGGCGGAACTCGCGCTTGAGGCCGCGCTGACCGTCTGGTTCGAACCGAGCTCGACCCGGCTGATATCCGCCTTGAACCGTTCGCCCGGGAAGGCGTCCACGGTGAAGCTCGCGGGCTGCCCGGCGGCGACTTCGCCGACATCGGCCTCGTCGATCGAAACCGGCAGCTTCATTTGCGAAAGATCCTGCGCGATCACGAACAGCACCGGGGTGTTGAACGAAGCCGCGACCGTCTGACCGGGCTCGATCTGGCGAGCGAGCACCACCCCGTTGACCGGCGAGCGGATCACGGTCTTGGTCAGGCTGGTCTGGTTCGAGGACAGCGCGGCGCGGGCGGACGCGACGTTGGCCTGCGCGGCGGCAACCGCCGCCTTGTCGCGCGCCACTTCGGCGCGGCCGGCGGTGAGATCGGTATCGGACGGGACTTTGCCGCCCGACAGGCGGAACACGTCTTCCAGCCGCGCAAGTTGTGCGCGGGCCTGCGCCAGCGTCGCCTCGGCCTGCGCGACAGCGGCGACATTGGCCGCCAGCGCTGCCTGGCTCTGCCGCACGGTATCGGCAAACCGCGAGGGATCAATCAGCGCGATGGTCTGCCCGGCGCTGACGCGGTCGTTCACGTCCACGAGCACTTTGACGACAAGGCCCGAGACTTCCGAGCCGACCTGAACCTGATTGATCGGGGCGAGGTGGCCCGTGGCGGAAACGGTCACCTGCAAGGTATCGCGCTTTACCGGCTGCGCGGCATATTGCACTGCGCTCGACCCGCCGAACAGGCGCGCGAGCAGCAGGATCAGGCCAAGCGCAAACAGGCCGATCACCACCCATTTCACATAGCGCCGCCACCACGGCACGGGCTTGACCCCGAGGAACGCAGCGAGGCTTTGATCAGCATTGGCATCAGTATTCGCGTCAGTCATGGCTTGTCCCGTTCGGGCTGGTCTGTGCGGGAGCGGTCGGCATCTGGCCGTCCCAGCCGCCGCCCAGCGCGGTGGCGAGTTGCACGGCGGCGGCGGCTCGGTCGTATTGCGCTTGCGCGAGGCCGTTGCGCGAGGCGATCAGCGCGTTCTCGGTGGAGAGCAGCGCGGTGAAATCAATCAGCCCGCTGCGATACTGCGTGCGCGCGATCACCGCCGAATTGGTCGCGGCTTCCAGCGCGGTGCGGTATTCGCTCTGGCGCTGATCTGCTGCGCGCAGCGCGACAACCGCGTTCTCGATATCCTCAAGCGCGCCGAGCACGGTCTGCTTGTAGGTGGCGAACGCGCCGTCTGCCGCCGCGCGCTGGCTGCGGACCTGGCTACCGAGGCGGCCATTGTCGAAAATGGTCTGCGCGAGGCTGGCGAAAACCTGACCCGAGATCACGTTGAACAGCGAACTGACCGCGCCCGCGCCGGTCGAGACGCTGCCGCCGAGCGCAAGCGCCGGATAAAGCTGCGCCTTGGCAACGCCGATCTGCGCCGTCGCCGCAGCGAGTTGCCGCTCCGCCGCGCGCACATCGGGGCGCTGGCGCAGCACATCGACGGGGATGCCCGCCGCGATCGAAGCCGGGCCCACCGGGATCGGCGCGGCGGCGGCGAGATCGGCCCGCAGCGCGCCGGGGGGTCTGCCGAGCAGCACGCCGAGCCGCGAAACCGATTGGTTGAGGCTGGTTTCAAGCTGGGGGATCGTGGCTGCGGTCTGCGCGCGCTGCGTGCGCGCCTGCTCGACATCGAGGCTGCCCGCGAGCCCCGCCTGATTGCGCCAGCGCGCGATCTGGAGCGTGTCCTCCGCATTGGCGAGCGATTGGCGCGCATTGGCGAGCTGGGTCTGCTGCAGGCGGGCGAGGAGGTAGTTGGTGGCGATTTCCGACGACACCGAGAGCATCACCGCGCCGTAGCTGTAGCCGCTCGCTTCCGCCGCCGCGCGCGCCGCCTCGATGCCGCGCGCCCGCCCGCCGAACAAGTCCGCCTGATACGAGGCATCGACCGCGAGCGAGAGCGAGGTGCCGGGCGCGGCCAGCGCTGTGCCCGCGAGCGTCTCGTTGCGGCTGGCGCTGCCACTGGCGCTCAGGCTGGGCAGATTGCCGCTGCGCGCCTGAATCAGGCTTTCACGCGCCTGCCGCAGGCGGCTCATCGCGATGGCAAGATCGAGATTGGACGCACGGCCCTCGTCGATCAGGCGCGTGAGCAGCGGATCATGGAACTGCTCCCACCAGCGCGTCAGCGCCCCGCCCGAAGCTGCGTCGGCGGGCACTGACCAAGTGGCGGGCACGGCAAGGTTTATGGCAGCGGGCGCGCGATAATCGGGCCCGGCGGCGCAGGCAGAAAGCGCCAGCAAGCCGGGCAGCGCCAGCAAGCAGGGGAGCGCCGCCGGTTTGCGCGAATGAACGAAGTGCAAGCTCAATCCCTATTGGTGCGGACCCGCGCGCGCGGTCTCGGTTTTGTGACGCCCTGTTTTGTGGGGCCAGCTGGCGATCTCATGCAAATGAATTAGTGCACAGATTTGTACCCAAATGCATCAGGGGCCACCTTGTTCCGCCTGCGGCCGCGATCAGGGCGTTCCGCCTGACAGGAACCGCTCGACTGGCGGCAGCGACTGCGCCGGGGCTTCCTCGAACGGCACGTGGCCAAGCCCTGGCAGGCGCACCAGTGTCGCATGGGGCAGAAGGCGCAGATAATCGGCAGCGTTGCGGATCGGGATCATGTGATCCTGCTCGCCCCACAGCAGCAAGGTCGGCGCGGTGATGCTTTGGAGGCGCAGCGCAGGATCGGTCAGCACCGTCTGGCGCGTGCGGTCCAGAATCGCGCGGCGCACACCGGGGGCGAGCAGCATGTCGCGGTAGCGCTCGACCACTGCATCGGGCAGCGCTTCGGGATGGGCCCAGGCAGGCGCGAGATTGGCGCGGATCAGGCTGCGCGGGCCGACCCACGGCATCGCTTCCATGACCAGCGGCACTGCGGGGGCCTTGCCATATGCGAAACCGGGGCTGGCAAAGCCATCGGGCGAGATCAGCACCAGCCGGGTAACGCGATCCGGATAGCGCGCGGCAAATTGCCAAGCGAGCCGACCGCCCAGCGAATTGCCGATCAGCGCTGCATGGGGGAGGCTGAACTGGTCCATCAGCACCGCGATGATCGCGGCGGCGCGCGCGTCTGAATAGTCGCCCGTCGGGTCCGCGCCGGTGAGGCCGAAGCCGGGGAGATCGAGCCGGATCACCCGGTAGCGTGCGGACAGCGCTTTGGCCCAAGGCTCCCACGTATCGAGGCTGGAGCCGAAGCCGTGGAGCAGGATCAGCGCGGGCGCGCCCTTTGGTCCGGTGTCGCGCAGCCGCAGCCGCACCCCGTCCACCGTGCGGTATTCGCCCGGATAGGCGGCTTCGAGCGCGGCGCGGGGCTTGTCCGGCACATAGAGCCACAGCGCCAGCGCCGCGATGGCCAGCAGGAAAAGCGCACCGGCCCAGCGCAAGATGCGGCGCACCATCAGAACACCGCGTGATCGCCGCGCGCGTCTGGCGGGGCTTCGCCGGAGAGGACGGCGCGGTAGTGATCGAACAGCGTCTCGCGGCCCGTTTCGGGCGTGGCGGCGGCATCGTAGCGGCCCGTGGCAGGATCGCGCACGAGCATGGACTCGGTGGCGTAGTAGCGCCCGATCTTGGCAAGTTCGGCTTTGGCGGCGAGCGCAGGGATCACGCGGCCCAGCGCGCCGAGTACGGCAATGATCGCGGTCAGCATGCCCACCGGAACCGCGCTGAACTTCGGCGGCCGACCCAGCATCGCAAACAGCGCTTCGCCCTGCTGGCGCGGGGTGATCGCGGGGCCGGGGCCGCCGATGGGGAGGATCTGGTTCCAGCGCGCTGGATCATCGAGGCACCCGGCGATATAGGCCGCCAGATCGCGGTCGCTGATCGGCTTGCAGGCAGTGAGTGCGCCATCGCCGAACAGCAGAAAGGCCTTGCCCGCCTGCACCCGCGCAATCTGGCCCGAGAGCGACTTGAAAAACGCAGTCGGCCGCACGATCGAATAGCGCAGACCCGAGGCAATCAGCTCCGCCTCGAACGCCAGCTTGGCCTGCTGGAACGCGAGCAGCGGCTTCTGCACGCAGATGGCGGAGAGCAGCACGAAATGCTGTGCGCCCGCTTTTTGCGCGGCGGCGAGAACATGGCTGTGGGCCGTGTGGTCGATGGCCCAGGCATCTTTGGGGACACCGGTGCGCGAGGCCATGCACGAGACGACGGCGTCGAAGCGCTCGCCCACAAAGCCTTCGCGGGTGAGCGATGCGGGATCGGAGAGGTCGACCGTGCGGCTGGTAGCGCCTGCGATGGGGGGTGAACCGGGCCGGACAAAGCAGACCACCTCGTGCCCCGCCGCGATCAGCGCCCGCGCGGTCGCGCGCCCGATGGTGCCTGTCGCGCCAAGCAGGACGATGCGGCGGCGCGGGGCGGTCATGCGGCGGGTGCGGCTTTGGCGGCCATGATCTGGCGGCCATCATCGGCAAAGGCGGCGAGGACCAGCCCCTCGCTCTCACGCCGCAGCGCGAGGTGCAGCGGTTCATCGGCCATCGCGGGGGACACGGCGCGGAAATCGAAGCTGGCCAGCGCGGTTTCGGATTGCAGCGCCCGGCGGGCGAGATCGAGCAGCAGGCTGGCGATCAGCGGACCGTGGACGACGAGGCCGCGGTAGCCTTCGATGCCGGTCGCGTAAGGGGCGTCGTAGTGGATGCGGTGGCTGTTGAAGGTGAGCGCCGAGTAGCGGAACAGCAGCGCCGGGCCGGGCACCAGCGTGCGGGTTTCGTCCCAGCCCGAGGGATCGAAGCGGCCTCTGCCCGGCGGCGGCGGGGCAGGGGGGGAGCCGGGGGGCGGGGCATCGCGGTACACGATGGTCTGCGTTTCACGCACCGCGAGCGTGCCCGCCCCGAAGGTTTCGTGCGCGACTTCGACAAAGATCAGCGGGCCGGTTGCGCCTTGCTTTTCGGTTATGGAAAGCACCCGTGAGCGGCGCTCGATAGCGGCACCGCAGGCGAGGGCACTGAGGAATTCGACTTTCCCCGCTGCCCACATCCGCCGTTCAAGCGGGAGCGGCGGCAGGAAGCTGGCGGGGCTTTCATCGCGCAAGGGGTGCCCGTCGCGGCCCAATGCGGCGGTGGGAGCATCGGGCGTGCACAGGCACCAGTGGAGGCCTTGCGGAGCGCCATCATCGGCAGGCGCATCGCGGTCGAGAGTGGCGCACCAGCGGGCGCGCAGGCTCTCGGTCAGCACATCGCGCCGCACGTCCTCGCGGCCTACCCATGCGGACCAGTCGCCCATCAGCCGCGCCCAGCCAGCAGCCCGCGCGCGATCACTTGCGCCTGGATTTCCGCCGCGCCTTCGAAGATCGAGAGGATGCGCGCGTCGCACAAGACGCGGCTGATCTCGTATTCGAGCGCGTAGCCGTTGCCGCCGTGGATCTGCAGGCTGGCATCGGCGGCGGTCCATGCGGCGCGCGCGCCAAACAGCTTGGCCATGCCCGCCTCGATATCGCAGCGCCGCCCGGCGTCCTTGGTCCGCGCGGCGGCATAGGTCAGCTCGCGCGCGGTGACGAATTCGACCAGACACCCGGCCAGCTTGTCGGCCACGCGCGGGAACTGGATCAGCGCCTGCCCGAATTGCTTGCGCTGGAGAGCATAGGCCAGCCCCAGTTCGAGCGCCCGGCGGGTGACGCCGACAGCGCGCGCGGCAGTCTGGATGCGCGCGCCTTCGAACGTCTGCATGAGCTGCTTGAAGCCCGCGCCTTCCTTGCCGCCGAGCAGGGCTTCGGCAGGCGCGCGCATGCCATCGAACTGCAGCGCATATTCGCGCATGCCCCGGTAGCCGAGCACCGCGATTTCGCTGCCGCTCATGCCCTCGGCGGGGAAGGGATCGGCCTCGGTCCCGCGCGGCTTGGGTACGATCAGCAGCGAGAGGCCCGCGTAGCCCGGCGTATCCGGCAGCGTGCGCGCGAGCAGCGTCATCACATCGGAGCGGGCGGCGTGAGTGATCCACGTCTTGGCCCCGTGGATCTGCCAATCGCCGCTCGCGTCTTGCGCGGCGCGGGTGGTGAGCGCGCCGAGATCGGATCCGACATCGGGCTCGGTGAACACCGCGACGGGCAGCGTCTCGCCGCTGGCGATGCGCGGCAACCAATGCGCTTTCTGTTCCGTCGTGCCGCCATGGACGATCAGCTCGCCCGCAATTTCGGAGCGCGTGCCGAGCGAGCCCGCGCCGATCCACCCGCGCGACAGTTCCTCGCTGACCAGACACATCACCAGCTTGCCGAGGCCGAGCCCGCCGTATTCTTCCGGAATGCACACACCGAACGTGCCGAGATCGGCCATGGCCTGCACGGTTGCGTCCGGGATCAGCGCGTTGGCGAGGTGCCACCCGTGCGCATGGGGCAGGATTTCGGCTTCGGTAAAGCGGCGGAACTGCGCGCGAATTTCATCGAGCTCGGCGTCGTGCAGCGTCTCGCTGGGCCACTGGCCTTGCCCCAGCGCGGCCGCCAGCGCCGCGCGGGTTGCGGCGAGATCGCTTTGCAACAAGGGTGCAGCGGCATCAGCGAGCGCGGCGGCGCTGATGCCAAGGTCTGCGGGGCGCATGATTTCGCCGGGCCCCATCGGCAGGCCGCCGGTGAGCTGGCCCAGCGTTTCGGCGAAGGCGAGCTCTGCCACCATGGCGTCGAGCGGGTTCGCGCCGCCGCCAGCTTCAGCCCACGTGAGCACCGCTTCCAGCGAAGCCACGCTGGTGGCAATCCACGCAAAGCCATGCGCCGCGCGCTGCTCTTCATCAATCGTGCGGTTGGCGAGCCGCTGCGCGAGTGCGGCGCGCGCCGTGTCGCGGTAGGTTTCAGCCGCAAGGAGTATCGGGCGCAATGCCGTGTCCATACACATCATCCAAAGGATAAAGCCGTTCGTGTCTCGACTTCGCTCGACACGAACGGGAGGATTTGTCGCTCAAAACGCTGCCACTGTCAGGCCGCCCGCTCGAACACCGCAGCGATGCCCTGACCGCCGCCGATGCACATCGTTTCGAGGCCAAAGCGGCCCTGACGGCGCACCAGTTCGCGCGTCAGGTTGGCAAGGATGCGCCCGCCGGTCGCGCCGATGGGGTGGCCGAGCGAAATGCCCGAGCCGTTGACGTTGAGCACTTCGCGGCGGCTGTCCTCCGCGCTCCAGCCCCAGCCTTTGAGGCAGGCGAGGGCTTGCGGCGCGAAGGCTTCGTTGAGTTCGACCACGTCGATATCGCCCCAGCCAAGGCCGCTGCGCGCAAACAGACGCTCGACCGCCGGGACCGGGCCGATCCCCATGCGCGCGGGATCGCAGCCCGCCGCCGCCCACGAATGGAACCACGCGATGGGTTCGAGGCCGAGTTCCTCCAGCTTGTGTTCCGCCACCACGAGGCAGGCGGCGGCGGCATCGTTCTGCTGGCTGGCATTGCCCGCCGTGACGACCGCGCCGGGGATGGTCCTGGCCTCGATCGCCCGCAGCGCGCCGAGCGTTTCCATTGTCGCGTCGGTGCGATAGCCTTCGTCGTGCGCGAAGATCACCGGATCGCCTTTACGCTGCGGGATCGCGACGGGAACCAGCTCGTCGTCGAACAGTCCGGCCTTCCAAGCGGCGGCGGCATTCTGGTGGCTGCGCACCGCGAAGGCGTCGCATTCCTCGCGGGTGATGCCGTAATCGCGCGCGAGGTTTTCGGCGGTTTCGATCATGCCCGAGATTACGCCGAAGCGCTCGATCGGCTGCGACATCAACCGTCCGCGCGTCAGCCGGTCGTGCAGCATGAGGCCGCCCGCGCGGGTGCCGCGGCGGCCCTCGGTGGTGTAGTATTCGACGTTCGACATGGATTCGACGCCGCCCGCGACAACCACGTCGGACTGGCCGGTCTGCACCATCATCGCCGCGTTGATCACCGCCTGCAGGCCCGAGCCGCAGCGCCGGTCGAGCTGGTAGCCCGGCACTTCGATGGGCAGCCCGGCGGCGAGCCACGACCAGTGGCCGATGGCGGGGGCCTCTCCGTTGCCATAGCCTTGCGAGAACACGACGTCGTCCACCCGCGCCGGGTCGATTTTCGTGCGCGCCATCAGCGCTTTCAGGATCACGGCACCCAGTTCGCCCGCACCGAGCGAAGACAGGCTGCCGCCGAATTTGCCGACAGCGGTGCGGATGGGGGCGACAATGGCAGCACGAACGAGAGTCATGACGGGGTTCCTACGATGCCGGCTTCAAGCAGCCGGGCGATGGCTTCAGGATCAAGCGCGAGATGGCGCGCGAGCACGCCTGCGGTATCGGCCCCAAGCACCGGGGCCGGGGCGGGGGGCAGGCGTTCGAGTCCGGGCAGCGTGGCGAAGGCCCCGGAAGGCG
>CAIKKO010000385.1 GCA_903828025.1 uncultured Sphingomonadales bacterium | reverse complement strand
CGTCAGTCACGATGCGCTGCATCGCTCCTGTCCTCGCGCCTCGCGCCAGGCCAAAATCGGCTCCGTCACGGTGAACCAGACCGGTCGAAAGGTGCTCTAGCCTTCCGCATCCTCGCGCACACGCAACATCGCGAGCGCAGCAACCGACATAACCACCGCGCCAACCAGCATGGTCCACTTGGGGTCAGCAGGGAAAAAGCTGCGGATCACGCCGCCCATGATCGTCGCAACCATCAGCTGCGGCACGACGATGAACACGTTGAACAGGCCGATATAGATCCCGAACTTGCGCGGCGGCAGCACGCGGGTGAGGATCACATACGGCATCGCCAGGATCGAGGCCCAGGCCACACCGATGAACACCATCGGCGCCAGCAGCAGCCACTTGTTGTGCAGCACAAGCAGTAACAGGAAGCCGATCGCGCCCGAGAGCAGGCCCGCCATATGCGCTTTGGCGTTGCCGATGCGGCGGGCCAGTGCGGGCAGCAGGAAAGCCGCCAAAGCCGCCACGCCGTTGTAGAAGGCGAACATCACGCCCACCCAGTCGGCCCCCGCGTTGTAGGCCGCGCTCGCGGTATCGGTCGCGCCGAAAGCATATTGGGTGACGACCGGCGTGGTGTAGATCCACAGGATGAACAGCGCGGTCCAGGTGAAGAACTGCGCAAAAGCAAGCTGGCGCATCTGACTTGGCATTTGCGCCATGTCGCTCATGATCTGAGCAAGCGCCCCGGTCGCGCGGGTGGCCCTGAGCCCGATTTGCGCAAGCCCAAACGCGGCAAGGCCTCCGCCCAGCACATAGAGCTGCTTGTCGAGCCCGAACTCGGACACGAGCGCCAGCAGCACGATGCCGAATGCCAGCCACACCGGGCCGCGCGCTGAATAGACCAGCGGCGCATGCGCAAGATCGTGCCCAACATCGCCCTTGCCTTCGAACGCCGCCATCTCGGCGGGGCTGTATTCGCGCACTGTCGCAGCGGTCCAAGCAACCGCCAGCACCATGGCCGTGGCGCCGATGAAAAAGCTCAGCCGCACCGAATCGGGAATCACGCCCGGCGGCGCGGTGTTCGCAATCCCCATCGCGGCGAACAGCGCAGGCAACACGCTGCCGATCACCGCGCCCGCACCGATAAACCAGGTTTGCAGCGCAAAGCCCTGCGCGCGCTGATCGGCGGGCGTCATATCGCCCACAAACGCGCGGAACGGCTCCATTGCCACATTGAGCGAAGCATCGAGCAACCAGAGAAATGCGGCTGCAAGCAGCAGCACGCTCGATTGCGGCAGGCCGAGCAGCGCCAGCGCCGCCAGCACCGCCCCCGCCGCGAAATAGGGCCGCCGCCGCCCGAACCGGCCCCACGTGCGGTCTGAATAATGCCCGATCAGCGGCTGCACGATCAGCCCGGTCACCGGCCCGGCGATCCACAGGAACGCGAGGTTGTCCACGCTGCTGCCCAGCGACTGGAAAATGCGGCTGACATTGGCGTTCTGCAGCCCGAACGCGAGCTGGATGCCGAAGAAGCCGAAGCTTACATTCCACAGCCCCCAGAAGCTCTGACGCGGTTTTTCGCTACTGGTCACAATGGTTTCCGATCCCCTCGACGGCCGCAGCGCGCCCGCGTGCAGTTATGCTTTGCTGCTTCTGGCCCTAAGCCAGCGCAGGGCGAAGGACAGCAATGCATACGAATGTCATGGAATGCGCTGCGAATCCCGCCAGATCATCTGCCCGTGCTGCCCCGCACGACCAGCCGGGTCGGCAGGACCGGGGAGGGTGGCTGCCGGTCCTCGACCTGGGCCATGACCGTTTCGACCAGCGCTTCGCCTGCATGGCGCATGTCCTGCATCACGGTGGTGAGCGGCGGTGAGGTGAGGGTTGCGGCCGGAATGTCGTCGAAGCCGACCAGCGCGACATCGCCCGGAATGGTCAACCCGGCTTCGGCCAACGCCCGCATTGCGCCGATGGCGATGAGATCGCTTGCCGCAAAGATCGCATCGAAGGGTTTGCCGGTGGCGAGCAGCTTGCGCGCCGCAGCATAGCCCGATTCCTCGGAGGAAACCGCAGGTGCGATCAGCGCGGGATCCTGCACCAATCCAGCGGTTTCGACCGCGCGAACGAGCCCGTCGTAGCGGTTCTTGAACTCAGGATAATGGCTGTCAGCCTGGCCGAGAAAGGCAATGCTGCGCCGTCCGCGCGCCAGCAGATGTTCGGCAGCAAGGCGGCCTGCGCCGAAATTGTCCGAGCCCACGGTGGCCCCGATCGTCGCGGGCTCGACCGCGCCCCAGCGCACGAAATGCGCCCCGCTGCGCACCAGTTGGCGCAGGCGGGGTTCATAGAGCGTGTAGTCCCCATAGCCGAGCAGGATCAGCCCATCGGCCCGGTGGCTATCCTGATAGCGCTTGTGCCAATCGTCATCGAGCCGCTGGAACGAGATCAGGAGATCGAGCCCGCGTGCGGCGCAATGCCGCGTGATCGAGCCGAGCATGCCAAGGAAAAACGGATTGATCCCCGATTCGTCCGGCGTCGGATCTTCGAAAAACAACAGGGCCAGCGTGTTGGAGCGCTGCGAACGCAACGACGAGGCGTTCTTGTCGACGGTGTAGCCAAGCTGGCGGGCAATCGCCTCGATCTTCTGGCGCGTGGCGAGACTGACGGATTTGCTGCCCCGCAAGGCCCGGCTGACCGTGGGCTGTGAAACCCCGGCCAAGTAGGCGATGTCGAAGCTCGTCGGCTTGTTCGATGGCCTGCGGCCCATCGGCATTCCCTCCACGCGCCGCCACGGTGTTTCCCGCAATGTCAGCAGACAGCAGTCTACGCATGGAATGAATAAGACGCAATTGCCATGCATCGCGGGGCAAAATTGCCCTTGGCCGGGCGCGCCTGCAAGGTGGAGATCCGTTGCTCAAAAGTTTCAGGCGAAACCAGGATTGGCCCGCCCACTGGATGGTATACGTATGCCATCTTCGTTCCCCCTGCTGCAGCGCGTACCCGGCGGATCGCAGTCAGACCGGATCAACCGGTTTCAGGCATCATTGCGGCCAAGCTCTGGCCACATGGGGGAGAATTGATTTCCATGGCAAAGCACACTCTTTCCGCGATCCGTCTCGGCAGTTCGCTGTTCGCATTGTCGGCAGGCTCGCTTGCAGTCCCGGCCCTTGCGCAGGAAGCGGCGCAGGCCACCGCCGAAGCGCCGGCTGATGGCGAAAACGCCATCGTCGTCACTGGCATCCGCGCCTCGCTCAACGCCTCGGCCGCGATCAAGCGCACGACCTCGACCATCGTGGAAGCGGTTTCGGCCGAAGACATCGGCAAGCTGCCCGACGTTTCGATCGCCGATTCGCTTGCCCGCCTGCCGGGTGTGACCGCGCAGCGCCTCGAAGGCCGCGACCAGCGCCTCTCGATCCGCGGCCTTGGCCCTGATTTCGGCACCACGCTGCTCAACGGCCGCGAGCAGGTGACGGTCGGCGACAACCGCGGCGTGGAATATGACCAGTACCCGAGCGAGTTCTTCAAGAACGTCCTCGTGCACAAGGCGGCGGACGCCAGCCTGATTGCTGCAGGCATCGCCGGCACGGTCGATCTGCGCATGCTCCGTCCGCTGGCGCAGAAGGACCGCATCATCGCCGTGCAGCTGCGCGGCCAGATGAACGGGCTCGACAAGCTGAACCCCGATGGCAGCCGCTATGGCTACCGCGCTTCGGCGACCTACGTCGACAAGTTCGCCAACGACACCTTCGGTATCGCAATCGGCGTTTCGGCCAACGACACCCCGTCGCAGGACGAGCGCTATGCTGCATGGGGCTTCCCGCAGGAAAGCAGCACCGGCGCGTCGCTTCCAGTCAAGACGGGCCCGACTGACCTGATCCTTGGCGGTGCCAAGCCTTATGTGCAATCGAACAAGCTGCAGCGTTATGGCGCGGTGGCTACGCTGGAGTTCCAGCCGAGCGACAACTTCCACTCCACGCTCGATATCCTCTATTCGAAATTCAAGGAAACCCAGCACTTGCGCGGTATCGAGTTTCCGCTGGCGTGGGGCGACGGCGGCACTGTCGGGACCAACTTGAAAGCCGAGAACGGACTGGTCACCGACGTTACTTTCAGCGGCGTTCACGCCGTGCAGCGCAACGACCTCAACAAGCGCGATGCCCAGAACTTCTCGATCGGCTGGAACAACGTCATCGGGCTGGGCGAGAAGACCCATCTTACGCTCGACGCAAGCTACAGCCACTCGAAGCGCACCGACTTCCTGCTCGAAACTTATAGCGGCTCCGGCTATGGACTGTCGGGTCCGTCCGACACGGTCCACGTCACAGCCAATCCCAACGGCACTTTCGATATCGTGCCGACGATTGATTATACCGACCGCGCAATCTTCGGCCTGACCGATCCGCGCGGCTGGGGCTATAATGGCACGAAGGCGGTGGTCCAGGCGGGCTTCCTCAACAAGCCAAGCTTCAAGGACGATCTTTTCGCGCTGCGCGCGGACCTTGATGGCCAGCTGAGCGAGGGGCTATTCCACACGTGGCAGATCGGCGCGAACTACAGCCGCCGCAAGAAGACCTCGGCCTTCACGTCCTTTTTCCTCTGCCCGAAGGGCGGCGGTTCCAACTGCTCGGTCGAAAGCGGCACGACCAAATTTGCCGCGATCCCCGATGCGGCGGTCATCGGCAAGGTTCCGCTGGCCTACCTCGGCGTGCCGAACATGCTCGCGCTCGATCCGACCTATCTCTACAACAGCGCCCTGCAGTCGGTTTACGACAACCGTCCGGTTTCGCTGGTGCGCGACAACGACGTGATCGAGAACGTCTGGACCGGTTACGGGATGGTCAGCCTCGACGGTGATGTCGGCGGCAAGCGTGTCACGGGCAGCCTCGGCGTACAGGCGGTCTATACCCGCCAGATTTCGCACGGTTCGATCTCGAACTTTGCCAATGGCGTGGTGACGATCCTGCCTGCGGTCGGCGGCGACAACTACTGGCGCGTTTTGCCGAGCGCGAACATCGCCATCGAGGCGGCGCAAGGCACTTATGTCAAGCTGGCGGCTTCGCAAGCGATGGTGCGTCCGCGGCTCGATCAGGAACGGGTGAACCAGGAATTCAATCCGGTCGACTTCACCAAGATCAGCTCGACCAACCCCGGGGACAGCGCGTTCAGCGCCAAGGGCGGCAATCCGCTGCTGCGTCCGTATCTCTCGACCAACGCCGATATCTCGGTTGAGCATTACTTCGCCAAGGGCGGCTACGTTTCCGTGGCCGGGTACTACAAGCACCTGACCGACTACGTCGATTCCAGCCAAAGCTACATCTACGATTTCTCCGCTCTGGCCGCCCAGTTCCCCGGTGCCAAGTTCGGCACGACTCAGGGCAGGGTCAGCGCTCCGGCCAACTCCGGTTCCGGCAACCTCAAGGGTTTCGAAGTCACGCTGTCGCTGCCATTTGCCAACTTCAGCAAGGCGTTGGACGGCTTCGGGTTCTTCGGCAGCGGCTCTTATACCGACAGCAAGATATTGCTCGCGAGCAACCCGGGCGCGGCGCTGACGTTGCCGGGCCTGTCGGACTGGGTTGGCAATGCTGAGATCTACTACGAAAAGCACGGCTTCCAGGTGCGAACCTCGTACCGGTACCGCTCCAAGTTCCTTGCGGAACTCGCCGGTCTCTCGGCCAATCCCGAGTTCCGGACGGCCAAGGCGGAGAGCATCCTTGATGCGCAGATCGGGTATGAATTCCAGCCCGGTTCGACGCTGCAGGGCTTGTCGATCCTGCTCCAGGCGAAGAACCTGACCGATCGTCCGTTCGTGACTTACGAAGGCAACGATCCGCGTCTGGTGCGCGAGTACCAGCGCTACGGGCGCGATTACTACATCGGGATCAGCTACAAGTTCTGATCCTTAAAAATCGGAGTGGACCGGGTGGCTTGGCAGCGAGCCGCCCGGTCGGTACCCTTCCAGCAATGGATATCCCGACACCACTGCAGATGCCGCCGGAGCCTCGGGCCTCTGCGGCGCGCGCGCGGAGTTTGCCATGAGTGACGCTGGGGCGCAGTCTCGGAAACCCGTGCGGATTGTCGTTGCCGGCGGCGGCACGGCGGGCTGGATGACGGCGGCTGCGCTCGGCCACTTCCTCGATACCGGCTATACCGTCGAGCTGGTCGAGTCCGAGGCCATCGGCACGATCGGCGTGGGCGAGGCGACAATCCCGCAAATCCGCATGTTCAATCAGGCGCTCGGGATCGACGAGGACGCCTTCATCCGCGCGACGCAGGCAACCTTCAAGCTTGCCATCGAATTCGTCAACTGGTCGCGGCCCGGCAGCCGCTACATGCATGCATTCGGTGATGTTGGCCGCGACGTGGGGCTTTGCGCCTTCCGGCATTACTGGTCGCGCGCGCACCGCCTGGGCCTTGTCGGACCGGTGGACGACTATGCGATCAACGCCGTCGCCGCGCGTCTGGGCCGGATGCACCGGGGCCAACCGCTGACCTCCAGTCACGTTCCGGCGATGCCGCATGCCTTCCATTTCGACGCGGGGCTCTATGCCGCCTTCCTGCGCGAATTCGCCGAATCGCGCGGGG
>CAIKKO010000384.1 GCA_903828025.1 uncultured Sphingomonadales bacterium | reverse complement strand
CTTGCGGCGGTGATCGCCTTTCGACATCGCGCCGATCTGCGGCACGGTCTGGTGGCTTTCGTCGACGAACAGCAGCGCATTGTCAGGCAGATATTCGAACAAGGTCGGCGGCGGCTCACCGGGCATGCGGCCCGTCAGGAAGCGCGAGTAGTTCTCGATCCCGGCGCAGCTGCCGGTGGCGTGGATCATCTCGAGGTCGAAATTGGTGCGCTGCTCCAGCCGCTGGGCTTCGAGCAGCTTGCCCTCGGCTTCCAGTTCCTTGAGCCGCTCGGTCAGCTCGAAGCGGATCGCGTCCGCTGCCTGCTTCATCGTCGGCCCCGGCGTGACATAGTGCGAATTGGCATAGACGCGCACGGATTTGAGCTTGGTTCCCGCCTTGCCGGTCAGCGGATCGAACTCGGAAATCGCCTCGATCTCGTCACCGAAGAACGAGACGCGCCAGGCCATGTCCTCATAGTGCGAGGGGTAAATCTCCAGATTGTCCCCTCGCACGCGGAAATTGCCGCGCTGGAAGGCGGCGTCGTTGCGCTTGTATTGCAGCGCCACCAGCTTGCGAATGATCTCGCCGTTGTCGACCGTGTCCCCGACTTTGAGGTCGAAGATCATCGCCGAATAGGTCTCGACCGAGCCGATGCCATAGAGGCATGAGACCGAGGCGACGATGATCACGTCGTCGCGCTCCAGCAGTGCGCGCGTGGCCGAATGGCGCATGCGGTCGATCGCCTCGTTCACGGAGCTTTCCTTCTCGATGTAAGTGTCCGACCGGGGCACATAGGCTTCGGGCTGATAGTAATCGTAGTACGAGACGAAATACTCGACCGCGTTGTCCGGGAAGAAGCTCTTGAACTCGCCGTAAAGCTGCGCCGCGAGGATCTTGTTGGGCGCAAGGATCAGCGCGGGGCGCTGCAGTTCCTCGATCACTTTGGCCATCGTGAACGTCTTGCCCGAACCGGTCACGCCGAGCAGCACCTGAGTCGCCTCCCCGGTCAGCGCCGAGGCGACCAGATCGGCAATCGCGGTGGGCTGATCGCCCGCCGGCTGATACTCCGAAACCACCCGAAACGGCCGCCCACCCTCCGATTTCTCGGGCCGCACCGGCTTGTGCGGCACAAAGTTTGCGGAGGTATCGGGCTCTTCCAGCCCCCTGCGGATCACGAGTTCAGCCATCGCGTGAATATGGGGAACAAACCGCGTCCGCGCAATCACCCCTCAGGTGTGATGCACATCATTGGAATTGGGCGCGTGGGGTGTTAGCCCTTGGCATCGAACGAGAGAGGACCAGCCCGATGCGCCAACCGATTCTGCCCCTGATCGCCCTTTCCGCCGCGCTCGCGCTGGCGGGTTGTGGCAGCGGGAAGACCGTTACCGCCACCAATGAAAGCGTTTCGGGCGTGGCCAAGAAGGTCGCCGATTCCGGGCTGCATTTTGCGCCCGGGCGCTGGGAATCGACGATGAAGTTCGTCAAGCTCGACATGCAGGGCATGCCGCCCGAGGCCGATGCGGCGATGCAAAAGGCGATGGGGAAGGAGCATACCTTTGCCAGCTGCCTGACCAAGGAAGAGGCTGAAAAGCCCGCCGCCAAGTTCTTCGGACAGGCCGATCAGGAGTGCAAATACGATACTTTCAGCATGGGCGGCGGCAAGATCGACGCCAAGATGAGCTGCAAGACCGGGCACGGCGCACAATCCGTGACGATGGCCGGCACCTACACTCCCGAAACCTATGACATGACCATTTCGGTCAATGGTTCAGGCCCGGGCGGCAAGGCCATGTCGATGAGCATGGCCATGAGCGCCAAGCATAACGGTGAATGCACGGGCAAGGAAGACGCCAAGCCGGGCATGGGCGGCTAAGCCGCCGCCGCTTCCACTTCTACCTGCACGCCCGACAGCGCGGCGTTGCCCGATAGCGGGTCCAGCGCGTCGGACGCGGTCAGCGTATTGGCGCTGACCCCGCCGTGCGCCCGCGCCACGCGCATCGCCACGCCGGGCAGATCGTGGCCCCAGCCGTGCGGGATCGAGACGGTGCCGGGCATCATGTCGTCGGTCAGTTCCGCAGGCAAGGTGATCGCGCCTGAGGCCGAGCGGACGGTGGCCTGCGCGCCGTGTTCGATGCCCAATGGCCCTGCGTCAGCGGGATGGATCATCAAGGTGCAGCGGTTCGGGCCCTTGGTCAGGCGGCGGCTGTTGGCGAGCCACGAATTGTTGGTGCGGAGGTGCCTGCGGCCGATCAGGGTGAACTTGCCGTCTCGTGGTTCGGCCTGCGGCACCTCCAGCGCGGCGAGGGCGTCCATGAACAGGGGCACTGCGCAAGCGATCTGCTGGCCTTCGCTGCGCAGCCGCTCCGGCAGCACACCGGTTCGGGGCGCACCGAAATCGAGGCCCGACGGCGCGGCTTCCACTTCCGCGAGCGAAACCTTGTAGGGCCCGGAGCGCAGCATCCCGTCCAGCGCCTCGCGCGGGGTGGGTTCCTGCACCGGCTTGCCGCTGATCGCGCTCGCCAGCCCGCGCAGGATTTCCCAGTCGTGGAGCGAAGCAGGGTCCGCCTTGCTGAACGTCGGCGGGGAATAGACCGCGACATTGCGCACCGCCATCGGCAGCAGGAACAGGCCGTAGTGATCGCGCTCCAGCGGGCCGGTGGGGGGCAGGATATAATGCGCGTGGCGGCTGGTGGCGTTGCGGTACATGTCGACCGAGACCATCAGTTCGAGGCTCTCCAGCGCCTTGTCGAGCCGCGGGCCGTTGGGCGTGGAGAGCACCGGATTGCCTGCCACCACGAACAGCGCCTTGATCT